>JADLEA010000429.1 GCA_020846365.1 Bacteroidota bacterium | reverse complement strand
TGCTCGCTGTGAGTCCGTTTGATTCTGTCGGGTTCTCATCACAGCGCGAAACGTTGAAGTCGCGCCTCCTGCAGGAGAAACGAAACCGGTTTCTTTCGGACTGGTTGGCCATGTTGAAAGAGAAGGCGGACATCGAGGACATGCGGGATCAGTTCTTCCGCTAGGTCCCGGCGTCCGGGAGGGGTTGAATGAAGCATCACGTTCGTTCACTGGTCATCGCAATCCTCCTTTGCTCCTGCCCGTTCCTCCAGGGGACGGCGCAGGAGCGCCTGTTTTCGGTTGTTGCCAAAGGCAATCTCACCACTGCGGCGCGGCTCTTTTTGAATCCCAATGCTCCTGATGCGCTGACGCGCGCCCAATCGGTCTCCTTCACGGACTTCTTGGGCTACGGTCTTGAAGTGATGTACCACATCCCGGGGACAACCCTCTCCCTCGGGCTTTCAGCAGATTACATCACCAGCAGGGATACCCGAACCATCACCGCGACGGCCCAACGAGTTGTTCCCGTCGAAGACGGGTACCGTGTGGTGCCGGTGGAAATAACCGGATACTTCCGCATACCGATCACCGACGGTCCGTTCGGCGTCTTCATGGGCGGCGGTCTTGGCGTGTACTTTGGTGAACGCGAGTACCGTGTGGCGACGGCCACGGCGGCGAGCACGGGAAGCCGTCCGGGATTCGGTATCCATGTTCTGGGCGGTGTGCAATACGCGTTCACAGAGTGGTTTGCCCTGTCGGCGGAAATGAAATTCCGCGACGCGCAGTTCGAAGCCACCAATGCATTCGCGGTGCCCAATGTCCGGCACGGCGACATTCTCGTCACGCTCCCGCAAAAGCCGTTTGACTCGAGCATTCACACGGATGGCATGGTGCTTCAGATTGGGGCCGTTTACAGTTTCTGACCATATCCCCCAGCAGATTCTCTCCCGCTTCGACGTGAGCGTTGGCGAGCACGCCGTCGGTGACCACCGTTTCCGCATCCTCGAAGTCTGCAACCCTGACACGCTCCTGGATGACATCTCTCCTTCCGCGTTTGCCGTGGATGAACGCCTACCGTACTGGGCGGAGCTCTGGACTTCCTCGCTTGCGCTTGCCGGCTATTGCCTGGAACAGCCGTCGTTGGATGGCGCGCACATACTGGACCTGGGCTGCGGACTGGGTCTCGCTGGAATTGCCGCGGCCCGGAACGGGGCTTCGGTTCACTTTGCGGATTACGACCGGGATGCGCTGCTCTTCGCGGAATGGAACGCCCGCACCAATCTGGACGGAGGGTGTCTGACACGAACGAGTTTCCGGCTTGCCGACTGGCGTGAGCCTGCGTCGCTGGGAACGTTTGATGTTGTGCTGGGCGCGGACATTGTCTATGAGCGGCGGACATTCATGCCTTTGCTCTCCTGTCTGCAAGCGGTCCTGACGGCCGGCGGCGAGGCATGGCTCGCCGAGCCCGACCGTTCCCTGGGCAGCGAATTCTTCGCGTGTGCGCGTGAACGCGGGTGGACAATCCGTACAACTGACAGACGCCTGGAGCGGCGGGGCCGGTCAAGCCTGGTCCATATTGCTGTTCTCACCGCCGGGGGGAAAGCATGAACGACGACCTGCGCGAGCGGAGAGCGAGGATCTTTCTAACCGGATTCATGGGAAGCGGGAAAAGCACCGTCGGGCCGATCCTTGCGAACACCATCGGGTATGCTTTCGTGGATCTGGATCATGAGATTGAAGAACGCTGCCAGAAGAGCGTGAGGCGCATCTTCAAGGAAGACGGCGAGCAGTACTTCCGCGCAAGGGAACGCGAAGTGCTCGAACAGCTTGTGCAACGCGATGCGCTGGTGGTCGCGCTGGGAGGCGGAACATTGAGCGTTCCGGCGGTATTTGATCTCGTCAAGCAGTCGGGACTCCTGGTCTATCTCAAGGTGGAACCGGGAGAGCTCTTCAAACGACTGCATCATAAAACAGACAGGCCGCTCCTGACGGATGCGGAGGGGAACCGGCTCTCCGATGAAGCGCTGCGCGAGCGGCTCATGCACTTGCACAGCCGTCGCGAACCGCTGTACGCACAGGCGGACATCATCGTTCTTGCGGACGAAAAGCGACTCGGCCTCACCGTCGACCACCTGGTGCGCATGTTGATGCCGGTGCTGCGATGAGCGGGCGGCTGCTGGCAGATGCACCTGAGTGGACACGCCTGTGTGGACACGTGCCTCCTCGGATGCCCGCCTGAGCAGACGCGCGTGCGGGGATGCACCTTTGTGGAGGCCGCGTGGGCGGACGGAGCTGTTCCTTGCGTCTGGCGGTAGCCCTTTCTATATTGACGTGGAGATCTATGGTAACGCTTGCACCACAACGACTTGACACCCTGCTGGGAACGTTCGCCGGCAAACGCATCGCTGTGCTCGGGGATCTCATGGTCGACCGCTATTACTGGGGTTCCGTGCGGCGCGTCTCTCCCGAAGCTCCGGTTCCGGTCGTCGAGGTCGAATCAGAATCCGTCCGGCTCGGCGGCGCCGCAAATGTTGCACACAACATCCGCTCTCTGGGCGGCGAGCCCGTCCTGGTGGGCGTGATCGGAGACGACCACCCGGGGGAGCTGTTCCTTGACCTGGCCCGTGAGCAGCAGTTGCCGTCGCACGGCATCCTGAAGGACGCAACGAGACAGACCACGATAAAGACCCGCGTCATTGCGCAAAGCCAGCATGTGGTCCGCATCGACAACGAGTCCAAGAGCCCCTGCGCCTCCGGGTTGCGGGAACAGATGCTTGCGGTGCTTCAGAAGGAGATTTCCTCTCTTCACGGCATCGTCATCGAAGATTACAACAAGGGCGTTATCACCAAGGAACTCCTGGATGCGGTCATCGCTCTCGCACGAAAACACCGGGTCATCGTCACCGTGGATCCAAAGTTCGACAACTTCCTCGAGTTCAGGGGTGTGACGGTTTTCAAACCGAACCGGCGCGAGGCCGAAGAGGTCCTCGGCGGGCGGCTCAGGACCACTGCCGACGTTGAGCGTGCCGGCAAGCAACTCCTCGAACTGCTCCAGGCGGAAAACGTTCTGGTGACCCGGGGTGAGGACGGGATGTCATTATTCGAAGCAGGCGGCGCCATCACGCATCTGGAGTCGGTGGCGGACAATGTGCAGGATGTTTCGGGGGCAGGGGATACCGTGATCTCCACGCTCACCATGGCGCTGGCCGGCGGCGCATCGCCCCGGGAGGCATGTGTGCTCGCCAACAGCGCAAGCGCCGTGGTTGTGGGATCTGTCGGCATCGTGCCGATACGGCCCGTGGACCTTCGCTCTTCCGTGTTACGCCATGCAGGAAAGGATGCTACGAACTAATGGGACAGGTTCTCTCGCTCGCTGCGATGGCCCGCCGTCGCCGGACGCTCAGACGCACAGGAAAAAAGGTGGTGTTTACCAACGGGACCTTTGATATCCTCCATCGCGGCCATGTGTCGTATCTTCAGGCCGCGAGAAACCTCGGTGATGTGCTGGTCGTTGGTTTGAATACGGACGCCTCCATTCGACGCATCAAAGGCCCGAAGCGCCCCATCAACGTGAACCGGGATCGGGCCGACGTTCTTGCCGCGCTGCGTTGTGTGGACTATGTTGTGTTCTTCGGCGACGACACGCCCGCCCGGCTGATCGCCAGGCTGCTTCCGGACGTTCTGGTCAAGGGCGCTGACTGGAAAAAAGGCCAGATTGTCGGCGGCGATGTGGTGGAGGCGCACGGCGGCACGGTGCGGCGGATCCGTCTCACGCCCGGCCGGTCGACAACCAATGTCATCCAGCGCGTGCTCGATGTCTATTGCCCGGGGCATGGCGCATCAGCGCGCGCCAAATGAGTCATGAACGCACTCAAAACCGTCCTCCGGATCATCCTCTACACGACGGGAGGAATACTCCTTCTTCTCCTCCTCCTTGCGGGCTTCACGCAAACACAGTTCTTTCGTGACCGGCTTCGCGCGTACGCTCTCCAGGAACTCGACAGTCTCCTGATTGCCGAAGTCCACCTCGGAGACCTCGGAGGAAATCTCGTCACGGGATTCACGGTGGACGGCGTGTCCCTCACGCTCGACGGCGACACGCTGCTCAGTGCTGCGCACGTTGCGTTGCGGTACAACCTGTTCGACATTCCCAGCAAGACCATTTCCCTCCAGAGCATCGTCCTGGAACGTCCTACCGTCCGGCTCCTGCGGTCACGCGCGGGGGTGTGGAACCTGGAACGGATGGCCGCGCCCACGCCGCCAGACACTGCCACGTCGCGTTTTGACTGGGCGGTCCAGCTTCGCCGGCTGGATATGCGGCAGGGGACCATTGTGCTCGTCGATTCCACAACGCTGGACGAGCCGGAGGAACCCGGCCGGCTACAGGGTGCGCTCGCGTATGACGATCTGGTGCTGAAAGAGTTTACGCTCGGCATGTCTTTCTCTATGAAGGACGATGTGTACCGCGCCGGTATCACCCGGCTTGCGTTCTCGGTGGACAAAACGCCGGTGCATGTGAACCATATCTCCGGCGACATCATCGTGGCGCCTTCCCGAGCGGAGATAACGGACTTTCGCATTCTTACGGACAGTTCCAATGTGTCGTTCTCGGCGCTCGCGGAAGGGGTCGACCTGCTGGGGGGCGTTTCGCTTGAGGCACTGCAGACCTGTTCCACCTCGGTGGATCTGTCGGTGGATCCCTTGAACTTCGGAGAGCTTGGCCGCATCCTTTCACCGACGGATATCCTCCATGGAAGTGTCACCGGCTCGGTACGTGCCGCCGGCCCATATGGCGATCTGCCCGTGCAGGAAATTGACCTCCGGTTCGGGGAGAGCAGGATTCTCATGAACGGTAAGGTATCAAACCTGCATGATCCCGGAAACCTCGCGTTGGACATCCGGATGAGCGAGAGCCGGATCGCGCCGGCAGACCCACTGCAGCTTCTGTCGGGATTCGATCTTCCCGACTTCTCATCGCTGGGTCCGGTCAACCTTGAGCTCCGGTACCAGGGCACGCCGCTGGACTTCCGGACTCAGTTGAAGCTGGAAAGCGAAGGCGGCGCTGTGCGCACGGATGACCTTGCGTTGACCATCGGCGGGCCGCAGACGCTTCGTTACCACGGCACCGTCGAGCTCTCGCATGTCAATCTCGCCCGTGTGCTGGACGCAGAGAGTCTGGCAACGGATCTCCACGGTTTTGTCACGCTCGACGGCTCGGGGGTCGATCTCCGAAAACTCCACGGCACCGTTCGTGCGCGATTGGACTCTTCTACGTTCCGCGGACTGGCGATACGCAATGCGGAGGCAGAGATTCGCGCGCGGAACCGGAAGGTGAACGGGGACATCCGGCTGGGCATCGGCGGGGCGACCTATCAGTTCACGGGCATGCTGGACGAATCGACCCAGGGCAGGCCGACGTTTTCCGTTGAGGGAACCGCCAGCGCAGTCAACCTTGCGGAGCTGCTCAACGAGGATCGCCACGAGAGCGACCTGAATCTCGGCATCCGCCTCATTGGGTCCGGGCTCACGTTGGGGACGCTCAGCGGCGATTTCTTGTTCACTGCCACGAATTCACGGTACCGCTCGTATCCCATTGAAGACGGCGACATCCATCTCACGCTGGTGCAATTGGACAGCCTGCATAAGGAGTTGACGCTCTCTTCGCCCGTGCTGGATGCCAACATCGAGGGGGCATATGATCTCGGTTATCTGGCCGGACTGATGCAATACCAGCTGCAGAACGCCAGCCTGGCACTTGGCGAGAGTTTCGCCCGGTTCGACTCGCTCTTCCGGTCGGGCGTCGATACCCTTGCCCATGCGGCGCTCCGGGAGGATCTCGCGAGTGACCCGCGCGAGATCGATTGCACTTACAGAGTGAAAGTGAAAGACCTGCAGCTGGTGTCCATGGCTGTGGGAGAGCGGAATTTCAACGGAGTTGCCCGGCTCTCCGGAAGCCTGAAAGGTTCGCTGGAAAAACTGACGTCGGATACGCGGCTGGCGGTGGCGGAGTTCTATTACGGCGATGTTGCCTCGGGCGTGCTGGTGGAAGACGGCGAGGTTGTGGTGCAGGGCGTCGACCTCAGTCCCGACCGTTCGTACACGGATGCCGACCTGCATGTGCGGACTACGGCGCGATCGGTGAACATCAGCAGCACCACCCTGGACAGCATTGAGGCCGATGTCCGGCTGAAGGGCAAAACGGCCCGCTACCTCGTGCACGGTGCATTAAACCGGGATACGCGCCTGAGCGTCCAAGGAGAAGCGCAACTCGAAGAGGATACGATAAGCTGCGGCATCGAGAAGATGCACATTGCCCATCATGAAATGTTCTGGGAGACCGGGCCGGGAGCGATAGTGGCAATCTCCACTCGCGGAATCGCGGTGCGGGATCTTGTGTTCCGGCGCTCGTCAGCACGGATCACCGCCGAAGGGTTTCTCGGCCAGGCAGGTGAACTCTCTGCATCGGTGCGCGCGACCGATCTGAATCTTGAGGATCTCAGCTCATTCCTCGTCAGCGATGATGCACCGACTGAAGAACGCGCGTTCGACGGTACCCTTGATGCAGTCATCACCGTAGGCGGATCGACTGACCGTCCATCCATTAACGCCACGTTCAACGCAGACAGCATTGCTCTACGGCAGATCCCGTTCGGGAACGTGCGCGGGAGTGTCGGCCTCGCAGAGGGCGTGTTGAATCTGCAGGTCGCGGCGGACGTGACCAGGGGCCGTATTGCGGACGGTCCGGAGCTGACGGTGGAGGGATCGATTCCGCTGGTCCGCGACGATCTCGGGCCGCAGGACAAGGATCGTGAATTCCTCCTCACGGTAAAGTCTGCCGGCACCCCGATCACGATACTGGATCCAATACTGCCCAACTTCAATGATTTGACCGGCATGCTGGAGTGCGATCTCACCATTGCCGGAACGGCCGCGCGGCCGCGATACACCGGAACACTCTCACTCTCCGACTGTCAGTTTCTCTTTGAGTCGAACAATATGTACTACATCGTGCAGGGGACCTTCCGGGGAGCAGGGGACCGGATCACGGTGGCTGAGGCGACGATCCGAAATGTCCCGTCCGACGAGCGCGACGGGCGTGCCGGGCTGGTCAACCTGACGGGGGACTTCTCCCTGCGCAACTTCAAGCCGGGGGACTTCAACCTCTCCGCGACGGGGCAGTTGCACGTCGTGAAGGAGGCGACCCGCAAATCCTCCCTGTCGATGTACGGGGATCTCTTCGTGGAAATCGGCCGCGGCGGTCTGCGTTTTACCGGCAACATCGAAAGTTCACTGCTCCGCGGGGCGCTGTCCATCTCGAACTCGAATCTCATCTTCCCGCCCACGCAGCAGGTTGTTGAAGAGGAATCCGCGCTCTCCGTACCCATCATTATCTATGACGACACCACAAAGTACGGTGAGAAGGCAGTACTGAGCGCCGCTGATCGGTATTTTGGCAGCGAGCTGACAGGTGCGGGGGCGCACAGGGCCGCAGAACTCGAAGGGGCGGTATCGTTCCTGGATGGTTTGCGGTACGACCTGGATATTGATATTTCGGGGGGCACGACGAGCATCCGCATGGTGTTCAATCCCATCTCCAGCGAAGAACTTGTCGCCACCATCGACGGCCGGTTCTCGATCACGCAGGATGGACGGTGGTGGCGCGGAGATCTGGAAGTCTCCCGCGCGTACTACAATTTCTACCGCCGGTTCGACGCGGAAGGTCGCATACAGTTCACGGGAGATTTTATGAACCCGGAACTTGACATCGAGGCGACGTATCGCGGAACGCGGACGGTGCAGGAT
>JADLEA010000428.1 GCA_020846365.1 Bacteroidota bacterium | reverse complement strand
GTGATGGGCCATTCTGTGGGTAAGGTTTAGGAGGTGCGCGAATACGACCTGAACCACGGACATCGTCCCGTAGCTCGGGACGTTCGTGACCGGGATTCCCCGCTCGCGTGCGGCTGCAGAATCCACAATGTTGTGTCCTGTGGCCAGGACCCCAACATACCGGAGCGAAGGGAGTTGTGCGATGGTTTCGCGGGTGAGGGGCGTCTTGTTTGTCAGGACGATCTCCGCGGGCCTTGCTCGCGGAACGATCTCCGTGTCCGGTGTCCGGTCATGGATCGTGCAGTTGCCCAATGCCTTGAGCGCATCCCAGCGCAGATCGCCGGGGTTCAGCGTGAACCCGTCAAGCACAACAATGTTCATGGGTCCTCCTTCGTGCGTTTCCATGGTAGCATGTTTACGAACAAGCTGCAACCTGGGTTCTCCGGAAGCGGGCACATTGCAGAAAACAAGCGATTGTCGTATATTCATGCGCAACCATCCAGGAACTGCCGTCATTGCCCAAACGGACTGACCTCCACTCCATCCTCCTCATAGGATCCGGCCCGATCGTTATCGGTCAGGCATGTGAATTCGATTACTCCGGTACCCAGGCCTGCAAAGTTCTCCGCGACGAAGGATTCCGCGTCTTCCTTGTCAACAGCAATCCGGCCACGATCATGACCGATCCGGACCTCGCCGACCGGACCTACATCGAACCAATTACTCCCGAATTCGTCACAAAGATCATAGAGCGCGAGCGGCCCGATGCGCTCCTGCCGACGATGGGAGGCCAGACGGCACTCAACACGGCTGTCGCGCTGGCAGAGGGTGGAGTCCTGGCCAAATACAACGTTGAGTTGATCGGGGCAAAGCTGGACGCGATCAAGAAGGCCGAGGCACGGGAGCTATTCAAGGCGGTCATGGACCAGGCCGGTCTCGAAACACCCAGGGGCGGTTTTGTGCATTCGCTGGAAGAAGCCGAAAAGCTCGTCACCCAGATCGGGTTCCCCGTCATTATCCGCCCCTCCTTCACCCTGGGCGGTTCAGGGGGAGGTGTCGCGATGAACGCGGGCGAATTCGAAGAGAAGATTCTCCACGGGCTTGAAGCCAGTCCCATCAGCGAAATCCTGCTGGAAGAGTCTGTCATCGGCTGGAAGGAGTACGAGCTGGAGGTCATGCGCGACCTCAAAGACAACGTCGTCATTGTCTGCTCGATTGAAAACCTGGACCCCATGGGCGTGCACACGGGGGATTCCATCACGGTTGCCCCGCAGCAGACCCTCACGGACAAAGAATACCAGGCGATGCGCGACGACGCGATGAAGATTATCCGCGCCATCGGTGTTGAAACGGGAGGGTCCAATATCCAGTTCGCCGTCCACCCTCAGACGGGAAGACGGCTTGTGATCGAAATGAACCCCCGCGTCTCCCGGTCCTCCGCGCTTGCTTCCAAGGCGACGGGGTTTGCGATAGCGAAAATCGCGACGAAGCTGGCCATCGGCTGCACACTTGACGAGATCCCCAACGATATCACCCGCGTGACGCCGGCCTGCTTCGAGCCGACCATCGACTACTGTGTCGTGAAGATTCCGCGCTGGGATTTCGAGAAGTTCAAAGGCGTGGACGAGGTGCTCGGCGTCCAGATGAAATCCGTGGGCGAGGCCATGGCCTTTGGCCGTACGTTTAAAGAGGCCTTTCAGAAAGCCCTCCGATCGCTGGAACGGGGCCGGTACGGGCTGGGTGCCGACGGAAAGGATGCCTTCGATCCGGCCCAGCTCTCTCCGGACATGCGCGAAGAGTGGCGGCAGCGCGTGCGGGACTACATCGCGAGTCCTCGGGCAGACCGCCCGTTCTACCTCCGCTATGGCATGCTCCTCGGCATGGCGGACGAAGAGCTGTACGAACTCACCGGTATTGATCCCTGGTTCCTGGCCCAGATTCGATCGATCGTCGAGATGGAGCAAACTCTCCACACGGCTCCTGCCCTCGACCGCGACCTCCTCTACCGCGCGAAGCAATACGGATTTTCCGACAGACAGCTTGCATTCCTCCGTTCGACAAAAGAGCAGAGCATCCGCGAACAGCGTATGTCTATGGGAATCCTCCCCGTCTTCAAGACCGTGGATACCTGCGGCGCGGAATTCCAGGCGAAGACGCCCTACCACTATTCGACATATGAGCAGGAAAACGAGGCGGTCCGTTCGGAAAAGAAGAAGGTCATGATTCTCGGTGGAGGCCCGAACCGGATCGGCCAGGGGATCGAATTTGATTATTGCTGCGTCCACGGCGTGATGGGGCTGGCGGAAGAGGGGTTCGAGACCATCATGATCAACTGCAACCCCGAGACCGTCTCCACCGACTATGACACGACCGACAAGCTGTATTTCGAGCCGCTGACGCTGGAAGACGTCTTGAACATCTGCGATCTCGAAAAGCCCTTTGGGATCATTGTGAGCTTCGGGGGCCAGACGCCGCTCAAGATTGCGCACTCGCTGGAAGAGCATGGATACCGGATTCTGGGGACGTCGACGGAGGGGATTGATCTGGCGGAGGACAGGAAGCGGTTCGGGGCACTGCTGGATGAGCTCAAGATCAAATGTCCTCCGTACGGGACGGCATCTGATTTGGAAGGTGCGTTGCAGGTGGCGCACCGGATTGGCTATCCGGTTCTCGTCAGGCCGTCGTACGTGCTCGGCGGCCGGGCCATGGAAATCTGCTACGCCGATGAAGCGCTACGGGAGTACATGGAGAAGGCGGTCAACGTCTCGGAGGAGCATCCTGTCCTGATCGACAGGTTTCTGGAGGACGCCTTCGAGT
>JADLEA010000427.1 GCA_020846365.1 Bacteroidota bacterium | reverse complement strand
TGCTTTCAGTCCGTGCGCAAGCGCCTGGCTGGCAACGCTCGTGGCGCGTTCGATGTCCTCATAACTGGAATTCGTGCAACTCCCGATCAGGGCCACTCTGAGCTCTTCGGGATAGTTGTTGGCTTTCACGGCCCCCGCGAATTCCGACAATTTCCAGGCGCGGTCCGGCGTGAACGGGCCGTTGATCATCGGCTCGAGTGCGGAGAGGTCGATCTCGATGACCTGGTCGTAGTACGCCGATGGAGCGTCAGCGGTCTCGGGGTCAGCACGGAGGAAATCTGCAATACCGTTTGCCATGTGCGCAATCGGAGCGCGGCCGGTGGCACGGAGATATGCTGCCATCCGTTCGTCATACGGGAAGACGGACGTCGTTGCGCCGATCTCGGCCCCCATGTTGCAGATGGTCCCCTTCCCGGTCGTCGAAATGGACGCGGTGCCCTCGCCGAAGTATTCCACAATCGCCCCGGTTCCGCCTTTCACCGTGAGTATTCCGGCAAGTTTGAGGATGACATCCTTGGCACTGGCCCAGCCGTGCAGTGCGCCGGTGAGATGCACGCCGATCACCCTGGGGAACTTGAGCTCCCAGGGCATGCCGGCCATGACATCCACGGCATCGGCGCCTCCGACACCGATGGCGAGCATGCCGAGTCCGCCCGCATTCGGTGTGTGCGAATCCGTGCCGATCATCATCCCCCCGGGAAATGCGTACTTCTCGAGAACAACCTGGTGAATGATCCCGGAGCCAGGTTTCCAGAATCCGATCCCGTGCTTGGCCGAGACGCTGCCCAGGAAGCGGTAGACCTCGTCGTTCTCCTGGAAGGCCCGCTGTAAATCCTCCGCAGCCCCGGTTTGCGCCTGAATCAGGTGGTCGCAGTGAACGGTTGAGGGAACGGCAACCCGGGGAATCCCGGCGGACATGAACTGCAGGAGTGCCATCTGTGCCGTGGCGTCCTGCATCGCCACCCGATCAGGAGCGAATTCCACATACGAAACTCCCCGCTCGGCCGGAGACTTGACGGGCCGCCAGCAATGCGCATAGAGGATTTTCTCCGTGAGGGTGAGTGGTCGACCGACGATTCTCTTCGCTGCGCGGATCCGTCCGGGTGTGCGGGAGTAGATACGCTCGATGAGATCGAGATCGTGGATCATGCGCGTTGTCCTTGAAGTGTGTGGATGGATGCGGAAATGCGTGGGTTAATATACGTACCAAGGGCCCTCCGCGCAAGTCACGGATTGCAACAAACACGGCTTTTTGGTATTATTTACAGACATTCTGAATTCTGCAATGACCACAAACCCGCTCGAACAGGAACAGGTTGAAGAGGAAACCAAGATCCAGGAACCTGGAAAGGTCATCCTGTTCAACGACGAAATTCATACGTTCGACGAAGTGATCACCCAGCTCATCAAAGCCACGGGGTGCAGCAGCGAAAAGGCTGAGGCCCTCGCCTGGGAAGTTCACACAAAGGGAAGGGCGATTGTATTCTCCGGCGAGATGAGCCGGTGCGTGGAAGTGAGCAGCATCCTGGAAGAAATTCAACTGATGACGCAAATAGAGGTGTAATGAAAGCGGATGAGATTCGACAGGGCTTTCTGGATTTTTTCGCACGGCATGACCACCGCATAGTCCCCAGCGCCCCGGTCATCCCCCACGGCGATCCAACGCTGCTGTTCACCAACGCCGGCATGAACCAGTTCAAGGACGTCTTCCTCGGCACCGGGACGCGCGAGTATGTCCGGGCGGCCGACACGCAGAAATGCATCCGCGTGAGCGGGAAGCACAACGATCTCGAAGAGGTCGGTCGCGATACCTACCACCACACCTTCTTCGAAATGTTGGGCAACTGGTCGTTCGGCGACTACTACAAGAAAGAGGCCATTGCCTGGGCATGGGAGCTGCTGACGGATGTGTGGGGCCTGGACAAATCCCGGCTCTACGCGACGGTCTTCGAGACCGATGCGGAAGCGGCCGCACTCTGGAAGTCCCAGACGGACATCGACCCTTCCCACATCCTTCCTTTCGGAAAGAAGGACAACTTCTGGGAGATGGGAGATACGGGACCGTGCGGGCCCTGCTCCGAAATCCATATCGACCTGACGCCCGACCGTACCGGAGGCACGCTGGTCAACGCCGGCGACGCGCGCGTCATGGAAATTTGGAACCTGGTGTTCATCCAGAACAACCGCACTCCTTCCGGCGCCCTCGAACCGCTACCCGCCACGCACGTGGACACGGGCATGGGTTTTGAGCGCATCTGCGCAGTGCTCCAGGGGAAAAACTCCAACTACGACACGGACATCTTCACGCCGATCCTCAGCGCAATTGCGAATGCCACCGGGAGGCCGTACGGCTCTGAGGCCGAGCAGGTTGCCATGCGCGTGATCGCCGATCACATTCGTATGCTGAGCTTTGCGATTGCCGACGGCGCGATCCCAGGCAACGACGGACGCGGCTACGTGCTCCGCCGCATCCTGCGCCGCGGGGCACGGTTCGGACGGAACCTCGGCATGCGGGAGCCGTTCATCTACGCGATCACGGACACCGTCGCGGATACCATGGGGCATATGTTCCCCGAGCTCCTGGAAAAGCGCGAGCACATCAAGCGGACCATCCGCGCGGAGGAGGAGAGCTTCAACGCCACTCTCGACCGGGGTATCGAGATCTTCGATTCGGTGCTGGAACGCATCGGACACTCGACGGTGTTTCCGGGCGACGACGCGTTCAAGCTGTACGATACGTATGGCTTCCCTCTGGACCTCACGCAGCTCATGGCCGAAGAACGCGGGCTGAAAGTGGATGTCGGCGAGTTCACCGAGCGAATGGAAGAACAGCGCACGCGCGCACGTGAAGCCGGGAAAGCCGATGCAACAGAAGCGGCGTCGACGCTCGTCAAGGAATTGAACGACCTTCCTCCCTCCACATTCATCGGCTACGGCGCAACGGAGGCCAACGCGCACCTCAACCGCATCCTGGAAGGAAAGTACATCAGTCTGGACCGCACACCGTTCTATGTCGAGGCAGGCGGCCAGGTTGACGATATCGGCATCATTCAGGGCGAGCACTTCACCGCCGAGGTGGTGGATTCTATCCGGCTGGACAAACGCATCGTCCATGAAGTGCGTTTCCTCAAGGGCTCGCCTGAAGCGGTCCGGGAAGGCACCGTGATCGCGCGCGTCGACGCCAAACGCAGACAGGACATCCAGCGGAACCACTCGGCCACACACCTCGTGCACGAGGCGCTCCGCCGCGTCCTCGGCACTCACGTGCACCAGCAAGGATCGCTGGTTGCGCCCGATCGGCTCCGGTTCGATTTCCCCCACTTCGGCAAGATCACCCCGCCGGAAATACGGGCAATCGAAGACATGGTCAACGCCAAGATCGCCGAAGACATCCCCGTGCACACGGAAGCCGACGTCCCGGTGGAGAAAGCGCGCAAGGTGCCCAACGTGAAGATGTTCTTCGGGGACAAGTATGGCGACATCGTGCGCGTGGTCTACATCGACGAGCGGTTCAGCATCGAGTTTTGCGGAGGGACGCACGTATCGTCCACGGGGGACATCGGGCTCTTCAAGATCATTTCCGAAACCGGCATTGCCAGCGGGGTTCGCAGGATCGAGGCGGTGACCGGCGAGGGGCTTCGCCGCTACCTGGATGACCAGGTACGCAGAGCGACCGAACTTGACGACCGGATCGCACGGATGCTCGAGGAGCAGGATGAGCTGGAACGCCAGATCCGGCAGCGGGGCGGGACGGCGCCGCGCCTGACCCGGCCATCCCTCGGAACGCTCTCGGTGCCACAGAACGCATTGGCCCAGGCATCCGTCGACGCCATCGAAGCAGGACTGGCAGCACGCCACCAGGCGATCGACGAGCTTGCTGCTTCGGCAACCGAGTTGAAGAAAGTGGTAAGCAAAGCCGCCGTTGCAGACGCGGCGTCCATGCTCGAAGAACTCGTGCAATCCGCGAAACCCGTTAACGGGATCCGGTTGGTGTCATCGCGCGTTGATGCAGCCGACATGGATGATCTGAAGCGCATCGGAGACGCCCTGCGCTCCCGGCTCGGGTCCGGCGTGGGCCTGCTCGGCACCGTGATGGACAACAAGGCGGCCCTCCTCTGCGTGGTCACCGATGACCTGATCACCTCCGCCAAACTGCATGCCGGCAAGATCGTCGGAGAAGCGGCGAAGATCGTCGGGGGCGGCGGAGGCGGACGGCCGCACCTCGCAACAGCCGGGGGGAAAGATCCCTCCCGTTTGGACGAGGCATTGCATGCGCTCGGGGATATCATCAAGAGCTTGAAAGCATAAACAACACCAACCACAAACCGGACTTCGGCCCAATCCAGACTATGCCCCATCTCCCCCTCACCATTCTCGCACGTCAGGCATTCATTCAGGATGAGCTGAAGGCCAGCTCGGCAACCAAACTGAAGATCGCAGAACAGTGCAACGACGCCATCATCAAAGCAGTGGACACGCTCATCCAGACCCTGAATCATCAGGGGAAAATCCTGTTGTGCGGCAACGGGGGAAGCGCGGCGGATGCTCAGCACCTTGCCACGGAGCTGGTCATCCGAATGAATCCCGCCATCAAGCGCCCGGCGATCCCGGCGATTTCCCTGTCGACGGACACCTCCATGCTGACCGCCGGGGCAAATGACATCGGCTACGACAACGTATTCGCCCGCGAAGTGGAAGCCCTCGGCAGAAAAGGCGACGCGCTCATCGGGATCAGCACCACCGGAAGATCGGAAAGCGTCAATCTCGCCCTGCGCACGGCCCGGAAGTTGGGCATGGCTACCATCGGCCTGCTGGGACGAGACGGCGGCCCGGCGCGCGAGCTGGTGGACGTGGCCATCGTCATCCCTTCGGAAGACACACAACGCATCCAGGAAGGCCACATCACGGTGGGCCACATCCTGTGTGCGCTCATCGAACGCGAGATGTACGGATAGGAAATGAACAGCGCCCGGCGCGCAGACCTCTGGATCTCCCTGGTCACTGTCCTGTGTGACGCGCTCGCCATTGAAGCCGCGTTCATTCTCTCCTACTGGCTGCGCTTCCGCAGTTCCCTGTTCGACGCCCTGGGGTTTGTCAGGGAGGATGCTCCCCCACTCTACGGCTACCTTCTGGGCTCGGCGTTTGTCATCCTCGTGTGGATCGCTCTCTTCCACGCGCGCCGGATGTACAATTCCCGGCGCAATGCCAACCTCTCCGACGAATTCATCAGCATCGTCAAGGTGGTCAGCCTCGGCATGCTCGTGGTGATGAGTGCGGCGTTCTTCTACCGCGACTTCTCCTATTCGCGCGTGGTGTTCGGATTGCTGTGGGTGTTTTCCATCGCCGGGATCACGGCGGGCAGGGTGCTCGTGCAGAGTATCGAGCGCCGGTCGTATCGCAAAGGACGGCACCTCCAACCGGCCATCATTGTCGGCAGCGGGCCACTCGCCGAACAGGTCTACACGCGCCTGCATCGCCACGGTTCTTTCGGTTTCCTCATTGCAGGGTACTTCGCCGACCAACCTGCTGCGCAAGGATCCCGCCTGGCGGAATGCCCCCACCTGGGCCAGGTGGGTGATGCGCCTGCGTACATCCGGAAGCACAACATCGAGTTGGCATTCATCGCGCTGACGTACCGGGATCATCCGCAGCTCTTTGACCTCGTGAGCGAATGTGAGGGTATCAATATCGAATTCATGCTGGTGCCCGATCTCCTTGAGGTCCTGACGAGCCAGATGCGCGTGCGGGATTTGGAAGGGATACCCTTCCTGCGCGTGAAGACCATTCCGTTGGGCCCGTTGGGACGCGCAACAAAGCGCATCTTTGATGCCCTGGTGACAGGGACGATTCTCCTGGTCCTCTCTCCCCTGCTTGGAATTATTGCCGTAGCTATCCGCCTGGACTCTCCGGGTCCGGTTCTCTTTCGCCAGCGGAGAGTTGGCCTGGATGGGAACGAATTCACCATGCTGAAATTCCGGTCGATGGTGCAAGGGGCGGAACGGCGTGACATCGAGGCGGGGTTGGGT
>JADLEA010000426.1 GCA_020846365.1 Bacteroidota bacterium | reverse complement strand
AGGACGTAGAGAGAGGCATCCGTCGGTCATGTGACGGATGCCTCTCGTTTTTTCCGGCGGATTCCGTATATTATTGCAGAGCCGTAAGAGGCAAAAACACTGTTTGTCGAATGACCGTGAGACCACGCTGATTATGACGCACTTTTCCAAGCTGCTGTCCGTCGTTTTGCTCCTTTCCGTTCTTGTCCTGTCGATGAGCGCACAAACCCCTCCCAAGCGGGAATTCCGCGCGGCGTGGGTTGCCACCGTGACCAATCTGGATTGGCCGACTCCATCTCTCCCGCCGCAAGAGCAGCGGGACCAGCTCGTCGGCATCTTCGAATCCCTCAAAGGAATGGGATTCAACGCCATCATCTTTCAGGTGCGCCCCGAATGCGATGCACTCTACGCATCTGACATCGAACCATGGTCCAAATACCTGACCGGTTCACAGGGTAATGCGCCGGTTCCTCTTTGGGATCCGCTGGAATTCGCCGTCGAGGAGGCCCACAAGCGGGGAATGGAGCTGCACGCGTGGTTCAATCCCTATCGTGCGGAACGGGTCGTGGGAAACTATCCTCTCGCCCCCACGCACGTCGTTAACCAGCACCCCGATTGGATCCTCACCTTCGCGGCGTCCGGTAGCACGGGCGCCCTCAACATCCTGAACCCCGGTCTCCAGGAGGTGCGGGATCATGTGGCCCACGTGGTCACCGACATCGTGCGGCGCTACGATGTTGACGGCATCCACGCCGACGACTACTTTTATCCCTACCCGCCGCAGGCAATTTCAAACCAGGACGCTGCGACTTTTGCCGCGCACCCCCGCGGATTCACGGATATCGGCGACTGGCGACGCGACAACGTGAATCTCCTGATGAAGCAGATCATGGACAGCATCAACGTGTTCAAGCCGTTCGTGCGCTTCGGGATGAGCCCCTTCGGGATATGGAAGAACGGCGTGCCGCCCGGCATCACCGGGCTCGACGCGTACGCCACGATCTATGGCGATGCGATTGCCTGGTTGCGCGACGGTTCCGTTGATTACTTCACGCCGCAGCTCTACTGGCGCATCGGCGGCGGCCAGGACTACAGCAAGCTGATGCCATGGTGGGCTGATTCCGTTGCTGTCCATTCGCGCCACTACTATCCCGGCCACATCTTCGGCAGCGCGTACACCAATGCGGAGCTCCCCAATCAATTGAAGCTGGCACGTGCGAATGCCAAGGTTCACGGGGAGGTCTATTTCCGCGCGACACAACTCCTCGGGAACTCGCTCGGTTTCGCGGACAGCTTGAGACATACCTACTATCCGACGATCGCGCTCAGTCCGGTCATGCCGTGGAAGGGCACCGTCGTTCCCAATCCGCCCCGCGCGATCCGCTATGCAATGTTGCCGGGAACAGGCCAGGCTGCAATACAATGGGACCTCCCGATCGTGGCGTCGGACGGCGATACCGCGAACCGCTATGTGGCATACCGGTTCGATCACTACCCGTCTGCTGCGGAGTTGGATGACCCCGCCAACATCCTGGCGGTGGTAGGCGAGCGCCATTTCGTTCCCCCCGCGCCGCCTCCCGGCGGCCCGTACTATTATGTTGTCACCGCCCTGGATCGCAATCACAATGAAAGCGATACCAGCAATGTGCTTCTCGTCGCCCCGCCCACGCCGCCCCTGGCCGTGGCGCCCGTCGATGGGAGCACCGGCATCGCGGAAGCCGCGAACATTGTCTGGTCGCCCACGTCGCCGTCATCAACCTATCGACTTCAGGTTGCATTGGATTCGACCTTTGCCTCAGACATTGCGATTGATGACTCCACTCTGTCGGACACCACCTTCGCCATCACAGGCCTGCAAGGCCATGCGCTGTATTTCTGGAGGGTCCGTGCCGCCAACGCAGCAGGGACCGGCGCGTACTCGGCTGTCAGCAGGTTCACCACCGGTTTCCCGGCCAGCCCGACGCTCGTTGCGCCTGCGAACCTGCAGACGAATGTGCCGCTCGCGACGGTGATTTCCTGGAACGCATCTCCGACCGCCACAACGTACCGGCTTCAGATCTCCGTGCTGACCGATTTCTCTACGCTCTTTCTGGACACCGCAAACGTTGCGGATACGGCAGTGGTCGTGAACGACCTGGGTCTGAATCGCATCTACAACTGGAGAGTCAACGCCACCAGCGGTCTCGGCACGAGTCCCTGGGCGCCGTACTTCAGGTTCCGGACGACGGCATCGGCCGACATTACGGCGGATGAAGAGCAGCCGGTTTCGTACGCGCTGAGTCAGAATTTCCCCAATCCGTTCAACCCCACAACGCAAATCCGGTTCTCCGTGCCCCATGCGGGCAGGGTTCTGATCACGGTGTTCGATCTCCTTGGCCGGGAGGAATCGACCCTGGTGGACGGAGAAATGCCGGCCGGGACCTATACGGTGACGTGGAACGCCTCACGGGCCGCGAGCGGGATGTACTTCTACAGAATGCGGGCAGGGGATTTCGTGGATACCAAACGAATGCTCCTCCTGCGCTAAACTGGAAAGCAGGCGGAGTTTTGCAGGGTGGGGATCTTGCTAATCCTCTATCAACGGGGGGCAAAGAGCAGGGATGAATTGAACAGATGGACCTACGATTGACTACGCAGTGTAGCGCAAGCTGTGCACTTCACCTTATAAGGAGCATTCATGCAAGCAGCGCGCTGTTTGAATCTGCCGCTCGGCAGTCTTCTCCTGGCGTTGATGATGTGGTCCTGCTCCGCCTCCAAACAGGTTCAAGGGGGCGACATGCTGGATGATGTGCTCAAAGAGGCCAGGCAGAAGTTCGCACCGGACCGGCGCACGGTGGTGTTCGACGTGCGGCCGGAACATCACGGATCAACCGCCGTCCTCAAGGGCGAGGTTCAATCCCTTCAACTTAAGAAAGACCTCCTCGCGTTCGTGCGTGAGCGTTCGACTCTTACCATCGAGGACAGCATCATGGCTCTCCCGCATCCGGCCCTCGGAACCAAAACCACGGGCATCGTGAGCGTCAGCGTTGTCAACATCCGCACGAACCCGGATCACGGCGCGGAAATGGGCACGCAGGCCCTGCTGGGTACGCCGCTTCGGATCCTGAAGAAGGAAAGGGGATGGTACTACGTCCAGACCCCTGACGACTACCTGGGATGGTGTGACGACCGGATCGTGATGGTTGACCAGGACGGGCTGGCAGCATGGTCGGCGAAGCCGAAACTGATCGTCACAACGGAAATGACCTTCACGCGGGAGTCCGAGGACCGCGCTTCGCAGGCCGTCAGTGACGTTGTGGCCGGGAATATCCTTGCGTTGAAGAGCAGAACAGCCGGCAGTTACGAGGTGGAGTATCCGGACGGGCGCACCGCGTTTCTCCCCGCAGAAATGGGAGAACCGTATGCCCAATGGCTCGCGAGGGCTCTGGATACCCCGGAGTCCATCGTTGCAACGGCGCAGCGATTCATGGGGATCCCCTATCTCTGGGGCGGCACGTCCGCAAAAGGGATGGATTGCTCGGGCTTTACCAAGACGGTGTATTTCCTGAACGGGGTGCTGTTACCCCGGGATGCGAGTCAGCAGGTGCACGTCGGCGAGCTCGTGGACACGACCGGAGGTGTCAATCTCAATCCCGGCGACCTCCTCTTCTTCGGATCCCGTGCAACCGCCGAACGGCGTGAGCGTGTCACCCACGTGGCAATCTCCCTGGGCGGTAAGCGGTTCATCCATGCATCCACCGATGTTCGCATCAACAGCCTCTCGCCTTCCGACACAGACTACAGCCAGCATAGGGAACAGGGTTTCCTGCGGGCCAAGAGAATCATCGGCGTGGGGGAATCTGCTGGTGTGAAACGGCTGAAAGATCTGCCTTATTATGGACAACGCCATGACTAAACCTGTGGATTCTTCCTTGCCTCCCGTTTCTCCGGGCACGCCTGGCGCATTGACGACCGGGACATCCCGCCGGGGCTTCCTGCGCGCGCTCTCCCTTGCCGGCGCGGCTGCTGCCTTTGGCCCGCGTCTCGGCGCACACCCTCTCACTTTTTCGGTTAACGACATGAAACTCGAATTCTATCCGTATACGCTTGAGCTGCGACACACCTTCACGATTGCTACAAGTTCGCGCACGACCACCCCGGCAATGATGGTACGAGTGATCAAGGACGGCATTGTGGGCTATGGCGAAGCGTCGATGCCCCCGTACCTGGGCGAGAGCCAGGACTCGGCAAAGGCGTTCCTGGAACGGGTACATCTCTCGGCGTTTCCCGATCCTTTTCAACTCGAGGACGTGCTGAGGGCGATCGACATGATCGCTCCCGGGAATCCCGCTGCAAAGGCGGCCGTGGATATTGCGCTCCACGACTGGGTGGGCAAAAAGATCGGTCAGCCGTGGTTTCGCATCTGGGGTCTCGATCCCGCGAAAACGCCGGTGACGTCGTTCACCATCGGCATCGACACGAAAGAGGTGGTGCGCCAGAAGACCGAAGAGGCGAGCATCTACAAAGTTCTGAAGGTGAAACTCGGACGCGACACGGACAAGATGATGATCGAGACTATCCGGGAGGTGACCGACACCCCGATTTGCGTGGACGTGAACCAGGGATGGAAGGACAAGGCGTTCGCCCTTGAGATGGTGGAATGGCTTGCGAAGAAGAATATTCTGTTCGTCGAACAGCCCATGCCGAAGGAGCAGATCGACGATATCGCATGGCTGCGGGAGAAGAGTCCGCTGCCGATCATCGGGGATGAGAGCGTGCAACGGCTGCCGGACGTGAAGAAGGCGTGGGGCGTGTATGACGGCATCAACATCAAGCTGATGAAGTGCACCGGTATGCGCGAGGCCTACAAGATGATCACGCTGGCCCGCGCCCTCGACATGAAAGTCATGCTGGGCTGCATGACGGAAACATCCTGCGCGATCACCGCCGCGGCGCAACTGTCGCCGCTCGTGGATTGGGCAGATCTGGACGGGGCCGTGCTCATCAAAAACGACATCTTCAACGGCGCGACGATTGTCGACGGCAAGATCACGCTCCCGGATCGCCCTGGCATCGGGGTGAGGCCGGTGCAATAGTCATTTCCAGGAAGGACCAACATGTCTTCGACACAGCAGCGTCTCATATCGCTTGACGCGTTCCGCGGGGCGACGATTGCCGGCATGATTCTGGTCAACAATCCGGGAACGTGGAGCGATATTTACCCGCAGCTTCGCCATGCGGCCTGGCATGGCTGGACTTTCACCGATTTCATTTTCCCCTTCTTCCTCTGGATCGTCGGCGTCGCGATGACGCTCTCGTTTGCACGGCGGGTCAAAGAGGGAGCCAACAAGCCGCAGCTCCTGATGCATGTGCTGCGCCGGGCCGCGATCATCTTCGGGCTCGGGCTCTTTCTCAACGGCTTTCCGTTCGGACTGGTCTCCACGCATGATTTTTCCTGGGCGGTGATCAGGATCCCCGGCGTGCTTCAGCGCATCGCCGTCTGCTATCTCATTGCAAGCACGATCTTTCTGTACACGGACGTGCGGGGACAGATCATCTGGATCATCGGGTTGCTGGTTTCCTACTGGCTGGCGATCAAGCTCATTCCTGTGCCCGGCTTCGGAGCCGGGGTTCTGGAGCCGCATGGCAACCTCTGCTGGTACATTGACTCGCAGCTGTTAGCGGGACACACCTGGAGGGGCGCGCCTGTGCCCGGCTTCGATCCGGAAGGTATTTTCAGTACCATTCCTGCTATCGGGACCACGCTTCTGGGAGTACTGACAGGGCACTGGCTCCGCACCGACCGCTCCCGTGAAGTGAAAACCGCCTGGATGTTTGTGGCGGGGAACTTCCTGCTTCTCCTGGGCGCCATCCTGGACATGTGGATGCCGATCAACAAGAATCTCTGGACCAGCAGCTACGCAATCTTCATGGCCGGGTGGGCAAACGTCTGCCTCGCGATGTTCTACTGGCTTGTTGATGTGCAGGGAGTCAAAAAGTGGGCGACGCCGTTCGTGATCTACGGGATGAATGCGATCACCGTGTTCGTGCTTTCAGGTCTCGTCGCGAGAACCATGTCCCTCATCCAGTGGACTTCGGCTGAAGGCGCCAGGTGGGATGTGAAATCGTGGATCTTCCAGAACGTCTTCGCGCCGCTGGCAAGTCCGATGAATGCGTCCCTGCTTTTTGCCATTGCGTTCATCAGTGTCATGTTCATCGTTGTCTGGTTCATGTGGAAACGCAAGTGGTTCCTGAAGGTGTAACTCATGATCTCACGTTCACTTCTTCTCTTGACGATTGCGTGTATGGTATCGATTGCTACGGCCGCTCCGGATTCGAGCGGGGTCATAGCTGAATTCCAGCGCCTGCAGCGCACGTACGGCGGCCACCTGGGCGTCATGGCCAAGAACCTGCGGACCGGAGAGACCCTCCGGTACAATGCCGAAGAACGGTTCCCGACGGCAAGCCTGATCAAGTATCCGGTCATGGCTGCATATTTCAAGGCCGTTGCCGACGGGCGCGTGGACCCGAACCAGAGGGTTACGCTCACAAACGAAGACAGGAAACCCGGATCAGGCGTCCTCCAGGGCCTGGATGCCGGAGCCACCATCTCTCTGCGGGATGCCGTGCGGCTCATGATCATCCTGAGCGACAACACGGGCACCAATCTGGTGCTGGACCGGATCGCGGGGACGCATCAGGAACGGCTGGCTTCCGTGAATGACTTTCTGAAGTCGATCGGGCTCAAGAACACCCGCCTCCTGAATCGCCTCTATTCCTGGGACACGAAACAGCGTACTCCGGAAGGGATCCGGTACGGCATCGGCGTGACGACGGCCGAAGATATGGTCCTGCTTTCGGAGCTGCTGTACCGGAAGACTCTTGTCAGCGAGAAGGCCTCGGAGGAGATGCTCGCCATCCTGAAGGACCAGGTGTACAATGACATGATTCCGCGGTTTCTCCCTGCGCAGGAATGCCGCGACTTTGCTGTGGCCCACAAGACCGGCGGTGTGCAGGAAACCAAGACCGATGCCGGATTGGTGCTTTCCGACAAACTGGACATGGCCATTGCCATACTCGTCGACAAGCATCCGGACCATGGGGAGGGGGCGGAGAACGGAGGGGTGCTGCTCGCCGCCCATGTCGCCCGCGCCGTATGGAACTACTTCACGGGAATGGCCGGCGATGGTCCGGGGATCGTCAACACCGCGCACGTCGACTGGAACATCATACCCGGCGGCAAGTGGGGCATCTGGCGGTCGCCGGCAGCGCCGTTTCCCCATCCGGATCGAGCCAATGGCTTGATGCGTGACGACGGGACACGCTTCCCGGCATTTCCTCACTACAGCGACAGCAGCATTGTCGTGTTCGTTCCGGACGGACTCAAGCCGGGCCCTGACGGCGTGAACATGATCGTGCACTTCCACGGACACAACAATGACAACCTGGGAGTCCTGGAGCGGTACGGCATGCCGCAGGCACTGGCTGATGAAAAGATCAACGCCGTGTTGGTCCTGCCTCAGGGTCCTTTCAGGGCGCGGGACTCCTTCGGCGGAAAAATGGAAGACCCGGGCGGACTGAAACGGCTCGTCGATGACGTGCTCGCGACGCTGCACAAAGAAGAAGTGATTACTGCAGAGAAGGTTGCCCGCATGGTCATCTCTGCTCACAGCGGCGGCTACCGGCCGGTGGCGTACTGCATTGACCGCGGCGGGATGAACGCGGCGATCTCGCACCTGTTTCTCTTTGACGCATTCTATGCGAATGCCGACTACTACCGGCACTGGCTGGAAGCAGGTTCGGGGATCATGGAGGCGGCGTACACGGAGCACCTGGCGAACGAGCATTCTTCGTTTGCGGCCACGTTGAGTGCTTCGGCCGCTCCCCGGTTCCGGGCTGTCCCGACAACCGTCGGTCACGACGAAGTGGTTCAAACATTTCTCCGTACGTGGCTTTCGCGTCTGCCCCAGGAATTCAAAGTCCCTCTATCTCACTGATCTCCGGAGACCTATGGCACAACGGATGTACGATATATCATCTTCAGTCGAGTCGTTCGAATTGCAGAAGGGCGGGCGGGCGCTCCTGTACCCGCCAACGGAGAAGATCAGGGTGGTGGAAGTCGATACGTTCCCGCTCCTGGGCAAGCTCAGCGCCTTCCGGTTCATCGAATGGGTGTTGAAGAACCCGGGCGGCGTTATTTCGCTTCCCACCGGAAAGACCCCAGAGCACTTCATCAAATGGGTGACGAGAATTCTGGAGCGGTGGGACGCTCCGGAGATACGCAAGCAGTGTGAAGCATACGGCATCGACTGTTCCCGCCGGCCGGACATGGAGAGCCTCTGGTTCGTCCAGATCGACGAATTCTATCCCATGGACGCGACGCAGCAGAACAGCTTCAACTGGTACGTGAACGAATTCTACCTTAAGGGTTTCGGCCTGCGTCCCGAGAACGCGCTGTTGATCGACGCGACGAATCTGGGCCTGCCTCCCGGCACGACGATGCAGGAAATCTTCCCGAACAATATCGTGGATCTCTCCCTCCGGGTGCGACAGACCAGGACTGATCTCGAGCGGAGGCAGAAAGAAGTCATCAACCGTGTGGACGAATTCTGCATGGAGTACGAAGCCAGAATTCATGAAATTGGCGGGATCGGGTTCTTTCTCGGAGGGATCGGGCCGGACGGACACATCGCGT
>JADLEA010000425.1 GCA_020846365.1 Bacteroidota bacterium | reverse complement strand
TCCGTTGGTGCGTCGCGACCGGCTCGCACGATTCTGGCTCACCGGGATGCTCCTTTCATTGCCCATCATCAGCGCGACAACTCCTCACAGCAGACTTCTCTTGTTCGTCGGGCTGGGAGGGATGGGCCTGATCGCTCTCTGGATACAGAAGTACACGGAAGGTGTGTCCGCCTCGGCAGACGGGACGGGAACCAGACGATTCTACCGCCTGGTCGTCACCGGCTTCGTCGTGGTCCATCTGATTCTGGCCCCATTGATGCTTCCGCTGAATGCTGTGAGCGCTGCAACGATGGAACCATTTCTGCAGGGACCCGCCCGGGCTGTCGATCTGGGGCCGGGTATTGAAGAAAAACATCTCATTCTTGTGAACCCGCCGATCGTCTTTCTCACCAACTATTTCATGCTCGTGCGCAGTCTGGAAGGCCTTCCCGCACCGCAACGGCAGCGCGTGCTCGCGCCGGGGGACGCCACACTGTCCATCTCCCGGGAGGATGCCCGCACACTCATCATCAGGCCTGAGGCCGGTTTCTTGCATGGCCCTTTCGACAATGTCTTTCGTTCACCCACGAGTCCTCTCAGGCAGGGAGACCGCATCGCGCTGACGCGCATGGAGGTGGAAATCCGGGAGGTTGATACCGATGGCACCCCGGAGGTGGCAGCCTACCGGTTTGGCGTGCCACTGGAAGATGCTTCGCTGCGCTGGCTCCGGTGGAAGGACGGAGCCTGGGTGACATTTGTTCCCCCGTCAGTTGGGGAAACGATCACTCTTTCCGGCGCACAGTTTGGATTTTGACGGACCGCCCACGTCCACGTGTGCGATCCCGGACTTACCGGCGCTTTCTCGTAACTTTGGTCGTCCTTGTTGTTTTCACCGCTCCGCCTTTTGTCTTCACAGTGGTCGTCCTGGTGACGCGGTAACGGTTTACAGAGTCATGGTGTCTGGTCCGTACGGAGACGGAAGTGACGCGCCCCGGTGTGTAGATCCTGTGAGCGTGAACGACACGGTGCGTGCGCACGACGGCGAAGCCAGCGTGGTACCGCGCTCTGAAGGGATGGAACACGCGCCAGGCCAGCGGCCGCCAGGGATGCCACCATGCCGGGTACACCCGCCACCTCCACGGAGAGACCCACACGGTATAGCCCGGAGCGTAGACGAACCGGACGACAGGCCAGGTCCACACGTTCACAACAACCCTCGGCGTGAAGAGTGGCTCCAGGAAACCCGGTGACGCATTCGGGCCTCTCTTTTTGCCGCGCGGTTCCGGTTCCACTCCCTCCTCGTCATCTTCTCCGCCACCATCCGGCTCGACGATTATCCGCTCACCGTAGATGTCCTCATCTCCCACAATCTGCAGCATCGCGTTCTCTTCTCCGCTCTTCTCAAGCTCGATGACTGCGATATCCTGGGATTCCTTTTCCGATACCGGCACTTGAAGCACGAAGACATGCACGTCTCCGTCCTTCTTCCCGACAACGCGAACATAATCCACATCCCCATCGCCGTTCAGATCCAGATTGTTTACGTGGTTGTCCGCGGTGTTCAGAAGTTTCTCGAACTCCTCAGGCGAGGCGGCTTTCTTGAATAACTCGAGCGCTCCCTGCAGCGTGAAGTGATCCCCCGGTAATCCGGTGGAGTCCTGCTCCACGGGACTTTGCGCTGCAAGCCGTATCGCTGCAACTCCCATCAGCGCAAGACAGCAAACAGCGATGAAGGCGGTTCTCATGGTGGCGTCCCTGCGAGTTGTGAATGACGACATAGTATAGACAATCCAAATGCCAGAAAAGGTTCCTGCCGAGAGCCCGCTTCCGTATCGGAAATCCGTGAAAATGGAGGTCCTGGCGATTCCATGCACTGGCACGCGGATACAACGACAGAGTGGACTGCGGGAAGGGCCACTGCTAATGCGGGAAAGCCGTGAATCCGGCGGCGGCGCAGATCGCTGTTCGCTCCGGGCGGCCGCGGATCCAGGCGTGGCGTGTATTGCCCCGGCCAGACGGATCCGCAACTCTCATCGGTAGACGTTACCTCGCGCCGAAGCTGTCGTATCCTGGATTTGGCCAGTGGCAGGGCTCGCCGTCGGCCAGACATAGATTGTTCCCGCGCTTGCATCGCGGCCTATGGACAAGCCCCATGCCCCACCCGCAACCGCCCCGATAAGAAATCCCCAGGCCGCTCCATTCAATGAATGCCATCCCCATGTGCCGGTCCAGCCAATCGCGCCTCCAATCAACCCTCCGGCAAATCCCACCACTGAGGCCCCAACCGTGAGCCCGATGATATTTCCCCAGATCGTGCCATAGTCTTTGATCGACATGAGACCTGCGCGAGGCACCGACCGCTCGCCCGAGGATGTCATCAAACGTATCGAATCGGCAGATGTGCTCCGGACGAAGCCTGTTGAGGTTCTTCCATCCTCATAGCCCAAGACCACGTTTTCGCCCACAATGTCGGCCATGACAAGTGGTTCGGCTATATCGTGTGGTCCCGGTCCCACGGTCCGGGTGTTGTATGCGGCTGTGCAGCCCATCAGCGTCAACCCGAGCCCAAATGTCACAGCATTCCAGATTCGCATAAATCCTCCTCGATTTGCAGGGGGTTTGGCAATGTACGGACTCTTCCGATCAATTTCAGACCATCGCGCCGGCCCCAACCGCACTGAAGTGCAGGCTGAATTGACAACGTCAGGTTGACATTGGCTTCGGCCGGAAGTATCTTTCCCTCAACCTTTCTCACCTTTCATTGGCGTCCGGTCCCACTCCATCTACGGAGGTTGACCATGAGACTCCCTCTGTTGATCCTTCTCGCCTCCTTGCTTGTCAGCTGTGGCAAGAAGGCCCCCGAACCCATCAGCTACCGCGAGCAGATCCAGCCGATCCTAAATACCCGTTGCATATCCTGTCACGGGGACCAAAGGGCCGAAGGCGACATCGTCCTCACATCCTATGAATCCCTGATGGCCTCCCGTATCAAGCCCGGCAAGAAGCCGCTGGTTGTGCCTGAGAGTTATCCCAAGAGCTGGCTGTACATACTCTGTTCGACCGACCAGGCCCATTACCGGATGCCTCCCGACACCCTTGACTTAACGTTGTTGCCCAAGGCGGAAATCGCACTCATTGCCGATTGGATCACGCAAGGGGCAAAGAACAACTGAGGTGACGTCCATCTCCGTTTCTCCATTCTTTTCAGAGGTGATCGATGCCGATGCCTTCAGAAGGGAAGGACTTTGTCGAGTTTGCGGACAGACTGGCGCGGCTGGAACGCCGGCTCTCTCTCATTGAAAAGCAATTGGAGATCGATCAGGAATCCCCCCTGGAATCACGTCCAGCGGAGTCGACCGCAGAGGATGCTGATCACCGTGAGGAAGATCTGGAGAATCGAATCGGTGAAAACTGGTTCCCCCGGGTGGGCATCTCCGTCCTCGTTATCGGGGTCGTTTTTCTTCTGACCTTCCCCTTTCAGGGACTCCCCGCCGTACTGCCGAGCCTGTTCGGTTACCTGCTTGTGGGCGGAGCCATGGGGCTGTCTCGCCATTGGCGCAATTCCTTTCCGGGGATGTCACATTATGTTCGCGGGGGCGCCCTTGTGCTCCTGTACTTCACCACTTTGCGGCTCCACTTCTTCAGCATCGACCCCCCGATCACCGACATCCGGATCGAAATCTTCTTGCTGCTCCTGGTCGTCGGGATCACGATATTTGCATCCCTCCGAGCACGTTCACAGTTCCTTGTCGCGCTGAGTCTGACAACCGGTTTCATCACTGCGCTGATCAGCGAAGATCCGTGGGTCGTAATCTCCGTTAACACAGCGCTGGCGCTCGCTACCGTCGTCTTCGCCCGGCAGCACGCGTGGCCTGCGCTGCTCCTCTACGGAACAGTGTTGACTTACATGGCGCACCTGCTTTGGGTATTGAATGATCCTGTCGCTGGGAATCCGGTCGTACTTATGCCTCCGACGCCGGCAAACACGCTGCCGATCCTCCTCTACGCCGTTATCTTTGCAGCTGGCACCCTGTTCCGGAGAGACGCTATCCAGGAACAGGGCTTCGTAATCACGAACAGTTTCGTCAATGCACTGACTTCCGGCGGATTATATCTGATCCTCGCGGCGGCGCGGGGCGGCGAGGCCCTCGCCCTGTATCAGGCAATCGCCTCGGGACTCTTCCTCTGCATTGCCATCGCTTTCTGGCAAAAGGAAGAGAGCAAGTATTCAACATTCTTCTACGCGATGCTCGGCTACCTGGCTTTGAGCATCGCAACGATCTCCCTGTTCACCCGGCCCGACTACTTCATCTGGCTTGCCTGGCAAAGCCTTCTCGTGGTATCCACGGCCGTGTGGTTCCGCTCGCAGTTCATTGTGATCACCAACTTCGTCATTTACATCATGGTGTTCGCCGCGTACGCTCTTCTCGTGGACACGGTGCATGTCGTGAGTCTCAGCTTTGGCCTCGTGGCGATCGCCAGCGCCCGCATCCTGAACTGGCAGAAGGCACGGCTCGCGTTGAAGACAGAGATGATGCGCAACGCCTATCTCGCCTGCGCATTCTGTATCTTCCCTTTCGCGCTGTATCACGCTCTTCCGAGGGGATACGTCAGCGTTTCGTGGGTCGCCGTGGCGCTCTTCTACTATGCCATGAGCATCCTTGTGAAAAGTCGGAAATACCGCTGGATGGCGTTTCTCACGCTGCTGTTGACCATCGGGCATGTCCTGCTCGTAGATAGTGTGACTCTTGAACCGGCGTATCGCATTCTTTCTTTCCTCGTTCTCGGAGCAGTGCTCTCCTGGATCTCGCTGAAGTACGCAAAAAAAAGAGCGCGGAGCACATCCCCGGAAGTTCCGCACGAGCTGCACAACTGACTCATGATGGGAGGACACACTCTTGAATGCAGGGAGCACAGCGGCTGAACCCGTAAAGAGCAAGCGGGATTTCCTTAAGATTGTGCTGGGAGGCGGACTTATCGGTTGGGCAGGCACGTTGCTGTACCCGCTGTTCTCCTACCTCAATCCGCCGCGCCAGGCAGAGGTGGAGGTCACCAGCATAAACGCCGGCAAGCTTGCCGACATCCCGAAGGACAGCGGTACGATTGTCCGGTTCGGGAACAAGCCCGTGCTTCTCGTTCGGAGCGGTTCGGATCAACTCCGTGCCTTCTCCGCCATCTGCACGCATCTTGACTGCACGGTGCAATTCAAGAGTGATATCGGGATGATCTGGTGCGCCTGCCATAACGGGAAATATGACTTGAACGGCCGCAACGTTTCGGGTCCCCCGCCGAGGCCGCTGGAGGAATACCGGGTCGTGCTGCAAGGAGATGAAGTGCACATTACCACAAAGATATGAACGGTATGGTGAACAGACTCGTAGCATGGTTCGGTGAGCGTCTCCCCCTGCACGATCTCGTCACATTCATGGGGAAGAAATACGTCCCTCTTCACCGGGGGTCCGTCTGGTATTACTTTGGCGGCGTGTCGCTTTTCCTCTTCATCGTCCAGGTAATCACAGGTATTCTGTTGTTGCTCTACTATAAGGGAAGTGAGCAGCTGGCATGGGAGAGTATCCAGTTCCTCATGTCAAAAGTGCGTTTTGGCTGGCTGATCCGGTCAATCCACACCTGGGCTGCTAACCTGTTCATCCTCGCCGTGTTCATTCATATGTTCAGCGTGTTCCTCGAGAGAGCATACCGCAAGCCCCGCGAGCTGACCTGGTTGACGGGGATGGTATTGCTGTTCCTTTCGCTTGGGTTTGGCTTCAGCGGCTATCTTCTCCCGTGGAATGAGCTTGCCTTCTTTGCGACAAAGGTGGGGACGGATATCGCCGGTGTGCTTCCCGTGGTCGGAGAGCCACTCATGATCTTCCTTCGCGGCGGGGAAGACGTCACGGGTGCCACACTTTCGCGATTCTTCGGCTTCCATGTCGCGGTCTTTCCCGGACTCTTTACGGTGCTGCTCGGCATCCATTTGATCCTGGTGCAGCGGCAGGGCATGAGCGAGCCCCTCGGCCATGATGCAAAACCCGAACGGAAGGTGATGCCCTTCTTCCCGAATTTCCTCCTGCGGGATCTTCTCCTCTGGCTCATCGTGCTGAATGTCCTCGCAATCCTCGCAGTATTCTTTCCCTCGGAATTGGGGAAGAAGGCAGACGCATTCGCATCTGCACCTGCAGGCATCCGGCCCGAGTGGTATTTCCTCTTCATGTTCCAGACTCTGAAGTACTTCCCGGCACAGGTTCCATTCATGGACGGTGAAGTGCTGGGGATTCTGTTGTTCGGCATTGCCGGCCTCCTCTGGATGCTGGTCCCGTTCTGGGACAGGAAGAGTTCCCGCGGGGAGACAAACAGAATGATCCCCTATATTGGCATTGGGGTGATCCTGTACATTCTCGT
>JADLEA010000424.1 GCA_020846365.1 Bacteroidota bacterium | reverse complement strand
TGCACCGGTCGCGGCATTCGCCAAGCGCTTCACGCTGACACTCACCTCCAACGCGCATATTGATGCTGCATGGCTCTGGCGGGAAGGCGAGACGAAAATCGTTGCCAAGAACACCTTCAACGCAGTGTTGAACATGATGGATGCCCGGCCGGATTTCACCTACTCCCAGAGCGCCGCGCAGTACTATCAATGGATGCAGGATTCGTATCCGGACATTCTCAAGCGCATTGCCGGCCGCGTGAAGGACAAGCGGTGGGAGATCACCGGAGGAATGTGGATAGAACCGGACTGCAATCTCATCTCGGGCGAATCCTGGATGCGCCAGTTTCTCTTCGCCCAGCAGTACTTCAAGAAGACGTTCGGGTTCATGCCGCGGCTGGGATGGAACCCCGATTCGTTCGGCTACACCTGGAACATGCCGCAGTTCTTTCAACAATCCGGTATCGATGCGTTCATTACCCAGAAGATTAGCTGGAACGACACCAACGTCTTCCCCTACCGAGTATTCTGGTGGGAGAGCCCCGATCAATCTCGAGTGCTCGTCTATTTTCCCTTCAGCTATGTCAATGAGCTTGATGACGCCTTTGAGCTCGTGGATTGGCAGCGGCAATTCGAGGCCAATACAAGCCTGAGGCACATGATGGTGCTCTTCGGCGTCGGAGACCACGGCGGGGGGCCGACACAGGAAATGCTTGACCGGGTCGACTATTTCCGCAGTCTTGATGTCTACCCCACCGTGCGCTTCGCTACGGCGCAAACATATGTCGATTTTCTGCGCGAGCAGGACCCGGCCCTCTTCCCCGTGTGGAATGACGAACTGTACCTGGAGTATCACCGCGGGACATTCACGACGCAGGCAAAGGTGAAGGAAGCCAACCGGCGGAGCGAAGTCCAATTGACGACAGCTGAGAAGCTTGCGTCCATCGCGGCCCGCTTTGGCGCTCCCTATCCCGATTTACGCAAGGCGTGGGAGAACGTGCTGTTCAATCAATTCCACGACATCCTCCCCGGATCCAGCATCCGCGAGGTGTACATTGACGCCGCAGAGCGGTACGCGGCCGCACATCAATCGGGCCGGATCGCACTGCAGAACGCGCTGTCGTCGTTGAGCAGCAAGATCGCCACCACCTCCATCACCCGGGGAACGCCGCTGGTCGTGTTCAATCCCCTCTCGTGGGAACGATCGGATGTAGTCTCGCTCGAGCTTCCGGAAGGAGACATGCAACAGTATTCGGTCCTGGACGGAAGGCGGGAAGTACGCTCGCAGATTGTCGAGACCGGACCCTACAACCGCACGCTTCTCTTTGAGGCAAAAGGCGTTCCTCCCCTCGGCTACCGCACGTTCACCCTCCTGACAGGAGAAAGCAAGGCACGTCCCGCGCCCTTGAGCGTCACGCCGTCATCCCTGGAAAATGACTACTTCAAGATCACCCTCGATCCCGACTCCGGGTGGATCCGCAGCATCGTGGACAAGCGTTTCGGGAAAGAGGTGCTGAGCGGGTACGGCAATCAGCTGCAGCTCCTGGAGGACAAACCGAAAGCATGGGATGCCTGGAACGTCGGTTGGACGGGGACGCTCTACCCCACCACCCTTCGCTCCGTGGAGATCGGCGAGCGTGGGCCGCTTCGCGTTTCGCTCAGGGTGACCCGGGATGTGCTCGGACCGTCGTTCAAGCGGGACTACCCCGCCGAGGGGTATCCGAGCTCATTCTTCACCCAGGAAATTCTGCTGACGGCGGGGAAAGAACTGGTGGAGTTTAAGACGGATGTGGACTGGTGGGAGGAGCGCACGATGCTGAAGGTTGCATTCCCCATGGCAGCGTACGACACCATGGCAACCTACGAAATACCGTACGGCTGGATCAGGCGCTCAACCCAATCCGTGACAAGCTATGATCGCGCAAAGAAAGAAGTGCCTGCCCTCCGCTGGGCGGATTTGGCCGGAGCCGGCTACGGGGTCAGCCTGCTGAACGCTTCCAAGTACGGATACGACATCAAGGGCAATGTCATGCGCCTTTCGCTGCTGCGTTCGCCCAAATGGCCCGATCCCACCGCGGACCGCGGCAAACATGAAATCCATTATGCACTGTATCCTCACACGGGGTCCTGGCAGGATGCCAACACGGTGCAGAGAGGAATTGAGTACAACTCCCCGCTCCTGGTGACCACAACCACGCGCCACGCAGGATCGCTACCTCTCTCGTCGTCCTTCGGCTCGCTCACGCCTGCAAACCTGATCCTCACCACCATCAAGAAATCCGAGGCGGGAGAGACGTGGACGTATCAATTCTACGAGGCCGAAGGGACGGATGCGAGGGCCGAGCTGGAGCTTCCGGCTGTCCCACGCAAGGTGGTGCGCTCGAACTTTCTCGAGGAAGAAGGGACCGCGGTCCCCTTCCAGGGAAAGCGCGTTTCCCTCGACGTCAAACGCAACAGCGTTGTGACACTTCTCATCACTTATTGAACCACGATCATGCTCTACGGCGCACACTGCTATCTCCTTACTCCCCAATGGGCTGACGATCAGCTCCATCATCTCGACAAGGCGCGCGAGCTCGGACTTGACATGTTCGAGCTCTCGGTGGGAGATGATGTCATCTTCGACGCGCACGCCACCGGCCGGCATGCCAAAGCACTGGGCCTGGATCTCCTTGTAGGGCCCGGTGGGCACTGGCCGCTCGAATGCGATCTGTCCGCCGATTCCCCCTCAGATCGCGCGCGCGGACTCGAGTGGCACAAGAGGGTGGTGGACATTACCGCGGAACTCGGTGCCGTGGCCTACGCAGGGGCGACCTACGGCCATCCCGGCGTGGTCAAGAAGCGCAGGCCTCCCGCGGATGAGTTCGCCCGTACCGCCGAGGGACTCCACGCACTCGGCGAATACGCCGCCGAAAGGAATGTCCTGCTGGCCCTCGAACCGATGAGTCACTTCCGGACCCACATGGTGAACACGCCGGAGCAGATCATGCGTCTGATCGCGCTCGCGGACCATCCGTCGCTGCGGGTCCTCTTCGACACGTATCACATGGTGACCGAAGTGCGAGACTACGCCTCCGCACTCCGGCGCGTGGGACCACTTCTGTTCGCGGTGCATGCGTGTGAGAACGACCGCGGCAAGCCGGGAGGTGGACTCATTCCCTGGGAGGAAGTTTTCCGGACGCTGCAGGAAATCGGTTTCTCGGGGTATATTGGGTTGGAAGGATACAATTCCAGCATCGGAGATTTTGCCATGGAGCGGGGGATGTTTCACAACGTCTGTCCCGATGGTCCCGGGTTCATCAGGGAAGGCATAGGGTTTCTGCGCAACATGGAAGCGTCAGTGAGAAGCAGTCGCAGGTAGGCTGAACACTCCGGGGGAGCAGCCGTCTGGTTGATGAACCCCCGGCGGATTCGCGGGCTTCATCCACAATGCTGGAAGCCGCGCGCGAAGTCTCACTTCCCGATGCTTTTCGCCGGCGCCTCTCCCCTCCGGCGATCCAGCACCGCTGCGACGTCCTCGAGACCGATCCCTTCAATCTCCATCATCACGAGCACGTGATAGAGCAGGTCCGCCACTTCCCATGTGATTTCGGCAGGGGCGTGATTCTTCGCCGCAATGATGACTTCTCCTGCCTCCTCCCCGACTTTCTTCAGCACCCTGTCGATGCCGTCTGTAAGGAGTTTTGTGGTATAGGAACCCTCGGGGCGTTCCAGGTTTCGCTTGCGGATCACCCGTGAGACCGCTCCCAGAACCTCCCCCAGGGACGTGGTTGCGGGGTAGTCTGCAAGCTCATGAACGGGGGTGAAGAAACACGAGTAGGCGCCGGTGTGACAGGCAACGCCATTCTGTTCCACTTTCACGAGCAGGGCATCGGTGTCGCAGTCTTTGGCAATGGAAACGACCCGCTGGGTATGCCCGGAGGTGGCGCCTTTGTGCCACAATTCCCTCCGGCTCCTGCTCCAGAAGTGCGTCTCGCCGGTCTCCAGTGTTCTCTGCAGGCTCTCCCTGTTCATATAGGCGAGCATGAGGACCGTTCCGCTTTGAACATCCTGCACGACCGCCGGGACAAGTCCGTTGGTGTCGAAGCGTATGCCATCGAGGTTCATCGTACGGGTACTCCTTGCGTGCGTAGATACGACTTCAGGTCCGGGATGGTCAGCGCGCGGGTATGGAAGAGAGAGGCAGCAAGCACTGCGCTCGCGCCCCCTTCGAGGAGTCCTTCGGCAAAGTGCTCAAGGGTGCCTGCACCGCCGGAGGCGATGACCGGGATCCGCACTTTTGCAGTGAGCGCTTGCAGCAGCGGGATGTCATAGCCGATCTGCGTCCCATCCCGGTCCATGCTTGTCAGCAGGATCTCTCCGGCACCCCTCTCCTCCACTTCGCACGCCCAGGCCACGGCATCGCGGCCGGTCGGTTCGTGCCCGCCGTAGATAAAGACCTCCCATCCGGGGGCATCAGCCCGTTTCCGCGCGTCGATTGCCGCAACAACGCACTGAGAACCGAAGTGATCGGCGGCCTCCTGGATCAGGTCCGGGCGTTGGACCATGGCGGTGTTGAGACTCACACGGTCGGCCCCGGCATTGAGCATGTCCCGGACATCGTTCGCGCTCCGGATCCCGCCGCCAACAGTGAGCGGAATGGAGAGGGCGTCCGCAACGGATTCCACCACGTGCACCATGCTTCGCCGCTCCTCGCGTGAGGCGGTGATGTCCAGGATCACCAGCTCGTCGGCTCCTTCGTCATTATAGTAGCGCGCATGAGCGGTCGGATCCCCCATTTCGCGGAGGCCGACGAAATTCACCCCCTTGACCACGGTGCCGTTGCGGACATCCAGACAGGGTATGATGCGTTTACGAAGCATTCGACTTGTAGTTGTCATTGTACATGAGATGGCTGATAGAGTTTCCGGCACGTCCTCCTGATCGGGTGGAGGCCTGGTGGCTCATCCTCCTGGCCGGGTGGGGGTTCGGCGGTGCGGCGCACGTCAGCCCGGGCCGAAGCAAACCTCCTCTGCGCATCGCGACTCAGGCTTTCTCCGACTGCTCGGCCAATCGCACGAGATCCGGAAGAGACACTTTGTTCTCGTAGAGCGCTTTACCGATAATCACTCCGCTGATGTTCCGATTGTTAAGCGCCATCAACGATAGAACATCTTCACGTGAAGAGATGCCACCCGAAGCAATCACCTTGATGCCCGTGGCCGCCAGACGCACAAGGTTTGTCGTGTCCGGACCGCTCATCATACCGTCTCGTGAAACGTCGGTGTAGAGCACCTCTCGAATCCCGTCGTCCAGCAAACGTGAAATCAGATCCAGGGCATTCATGGAAGAAACAGCCGTCCATCCTTTCGTTGCCACCTTCCCGCCCACGGCGTCCACGGCGATAATGCACCGTTCGGCCCCGGACACGCGGAGCATCTGCCGGAGGAGAGGAGGATCTTCTACTGCGACGGTCCCCAGCACCACTTTGGCGGCTCCTGCGTTGAACGCTTCATCGACCGCAGCTACCGATCGGAGGCCGCCTCCGTATTGCACAGGGGTTGGGCTGAGTCGGGTAATAGCGCGCAGAAGCTCCAGATGGCCGGAAGCGCGGCCGAATGCCCCGTCCAGATTCACCACATGCAGTCGATGGGCCCCTTGCGAGAACCAGTCACGGGCCACCGCAACCGGATCTGCCGAGTATGCGGTGGTGTCTTCATCTTTCCCCTGCCGGAGTCGGACGCACATGCCCCCTTTAAGGTCGATGGCCGGGATGATATCCATGCGTACCTGTGTCTGCTTCACGCTGCCATCTCCGCGCGGTGGATGCCCGTATGCCTCATGCCTCTGCTTCTTCGCCGCGGGGGCTCGTGTAAAACATCCGGAGGTGTTTCCATACCGCAGGGGTTTCCGTGTCTCATGCGCCGGTCTCCTCACAGAAGCGCCTCAGCAGTGCCAGCCCGTCGTTCTGTGATTTCTCGGGATGGAATTGCACTCCAAACACATTTTCTGATTGAACTGCGCATGCAAATGTTTCCCCGTACGTGGTCGTTGCGACAGTGGTCGTGCTTGTCTCCACATAGTACGAGTGTACAAAGTAGAAACATCCACCCTGTTTATCGAAGAGCGGGGATGAGCGGACCGGAGTAGCATCGTTCCAACCCACATGGGGGACCGGCAAGGACCCCCGGAACCTCATCACCCGGCCGGGGAAAAGCGAGAGGCCCTCAACTCCGGGGGATTCCTCGCTCACCGGGAAGAGGAGCTGCATTCCCAGGCAGATGCCGAGGAGGGGACGGCCGTGCTCGACATGATCCAGGATAGGGGCACGGAGACCGAGTCCATCGATACGCCGGATTGCTTCCCCGAAAGCGCCCACGCCGGGGAGAATCAGGACAGAAGCATCGCGGACCTTTGCCGGGTCAGGAGTGATCAGCACATCTCTCCCCAGGTTCTGCAGCGCGCGGCGCACGCTCCGCAGATTCCCCATACCGTAGTCCACAACGGTGATCATAGCGTCCCCTTCGTGGACGGAATCTCTCCGTGCCCTGTCAACTGCACTGCCTGTCGCAGGGCTCTGCCGAACGACTTGAAGATTGCTTCCGCTTGATGATGGGCGTTGTCGCCGTAGAGCAGCCCGACATGCAGATTCATCCGGCCTTCGTTCGCGATCGCCTGGAAGAATTCTTTGATCATTTCCAGAGGGAAGCACTGTATGATCTCACGCGAGAATCTGGCGTGGAAGACGAGGTAGCTCCGTCCGCTCAGATCAACGACCGTCCGCGCCAGGGCTTCGTCCATGGTGACAAAACCGGTTCCGAACCGTTCGATACCCCGCTTGTCACCCAGCGCTTCGGTGAGGGCCTTACCCAAACAGATCCCCACATCTTCGATCAGGTGATGCTCGTCGATATGCAGGTCGCCCCTGGCTGCAAGCTTGAGGTGAAGTCCCCCGTGCTTCGCCACGTGCGAAAGCATGTGGTCGAAGAAACCGATGCCCGTCTCGATGGAAGAGACCTCCCTGGAGTCCAGGTTCAGACTCAGGTCAATGGAGGTCTCCTGAGTCGTGCGGG
>JADLEA010000423.1 GCA_020846365.1 Bacteroidota bacterium | reverse complement strand
GTCGCCCAACCCTCATAAAACAGTATGTGGGTGGGCATGGGACCGGGTGCCAGTTTCATCTCCAGCGGGTAGAGTTGCCGGAATCGCGCTGATGCATTGATGAAATTGTGACCCATCTCATGAAAATAGACGAACCAGAGCGGGGTTTTCCCACACATACCGGGGCCCAGGTAGATCGGATCGCCTTCGATCGCCGCACCGCCATAAAAGGGGTTGAAAACGAACCGAACGCTATCACCTCCGATTGGCGTGATGCCGGTGAGTTCCAGTTCATGTGTAAATGCCGCATCAATTACTTTGAGAACATCATAGCGAGCAAGTACCGAATCATATCCTTCCGGGGTGGAAAACACTGCCCGAACGCTGGATCGGGTCCTGATCGCCTGCAGTTCCGAAGTGTCTATGCGAATGCTCAACCAGCCGTCGTCGGGGGTCTTGTCGACGAACGTATCCTTGTAGAAGACGCGGCCGCAAGCCTTCACGGATTCCCAGAGCAAGCCCTCCAGCGAGAAGCGAATCGTAACCGAATTTGCTCCAAGACTCCAGTCAAACAGGCGCACGGTGTCCGCCGGCAGCCCTGACCCGGCTGCGAGAGAATAAACATTCGTCGCAAACCACGGAGAGCCGTCCCATCCGGAGAGCTTGAACTCGATCGCCACCGTCGGACCTTCTGACCGCGCCCAGGAAGAGGTCCGAAGCAGGATCCCGAATGTGCAGGAATCGAGTACTGCCCGAGGAATGCTATCAACGGTCTCGAGAACGAACTTCAGTGTCTTCCCCTCCTGCAATCCGGAAAGCCGGAGGATATCCGTCCAAGGCGGCGCACCCGGCGTGGTATCTCCCGCCGGGTCATCCGTGCCCTGGGCGTACAACGCAGGATTTACGGTTGTCATCAAGGCAATCAACGATGCCACGAGCACACCATTCAAGAGTGTATTCAGCCCGTTCATAGGTCCCTGCCGAGGGAAATGGATATCTGCATGATTCCTCATTGTCTATTACGGGTTAAAGAATGTCCGGGCGTTCTCCCGGAATATCCCGGCCACAATCCTCGCGGCATCCTTCTCTTGCAGTACGCCGCGAACGGCTTTCTCGCTGAGCACTTCGCAGACAACCTGCTGGGCTATCAACCAGTGGCCGTGGATGCACTCAGCTCTGTGGGCATCGCCACCCCACATGAACTTGTTCGCGGGTATCAACTCCAGCCACATCTCGAGGAAATGCTTGGTCACAGTCTGGGAAATCCACGGCATCCAGCAGAGATCGAGATAGACATTCGGGAACGTCTTGACAAGGATACCCAGTTCGTCGGCGTAGGGATAGCCCCCGTGAAAAAGCACAAAGCGACAAGCCGGATACTTAAGGAAGAGCGGGTTCAGTGCTGTGGGATTGCAGTGCGGCAGAAATGTCGTGTTCCACGCGAGAATGCCGGTGTGAATCTGGACCGGAAGATCCAGTTGAATCGCTTTCCCGAGAATGAAGTGGAATGCGAAATCCTCGACAATCTTCCTGTGCGCTGTTGATTGCTCCACTGTAGCTGCAAACGCCCGACGTGCATCTTCCGAGGATACTGCATCATAGTCATACCCACGGTAGTACGGGGTGACGGTCTTGAGCGCCACAGCACCCATGGCTTTGACCTGGGAGAGCTTCCGATCAAGGAACTGCAGGTAATCGTCAAACGTATCGAGCGGGACATCATCCACTTCGTTGATGAGTTCCCGGCCGGCGGGACTCCCTCCTCCAAGCAGATAGTCGATTTTGAAAGACGGGAGGAACAAACTGCGGTCCATGTTGAACCCATCTACGTCATCAATGGCCCACTGAATGTGCGTGTTCTCCCTGATGACTTTCATTGGCCATTCAGGGTCGCGGTAAGCACGCCGGATGCGGGCGTTGAGCTTTTCCCAGTTCGAGTCGTCAATGGTTTCCCCATCCATGCCGTGGATTGCCTGGAGACCACGCACGATTCCCCGATAGTATCCGGATCCGACGACATTTGGCAACCAGGGCCGCAGGAGTGTCCATTTTTTTTCATCGTCTTTCTCTTCCGGATCCCATACATCGCGGGGCATTCCTGAGGAAACCAGGTCAGCCCAGAGATAGAACGTATTTCGGATGATGTCAAAAAGATCTCCGCCATAGTAGCGTCCGGTGCCATCGCGCTCGATGTGTTCATGCGTGTCGAACAACGGAAGTCGATCCGTCAACGCGATAAGTTCCCTGTATATATCCGCTGCCATGGCAAGGCCTTTCAGGCGTTCACGTCTATGACGACTTTGATCGTAGAATCGTGGTGGTCGCGACAGTGAATCAGACCCTTTTCCAGCTCTCGGAGAGGGAGACGGTGCGTTATCAGACTCTCAAGCCTCAGGCGACCCTGGGCCACGAGCTGTTCCCCGAACTGGAGCACTTTTCGCGAAGTGTCCCAACCCGGTTCGAAGCCACGGAACATGATGTTCTCGTTACTCACCCAGCGGGTATTGACAGGTTGATCCCCCGGTGCGTGCCCGAAGATTAGGTATGTGCTACCGCGTTTCAGAAAGGAGAGGCCGAGATTGATCGCATTGCCCTCTTTCCATCGATGGTTGCCCATGGCGTCGATGACCATATCAATTGGCCCTGCGCCGTCGAGGATCTCGCTGCGAGCCTGCTCCTGCTTTTTCCCCCGGATGTTGTAGGTGAAATCAGCGCCGAGTTCTTTTGACTTCGCCAGACGGTTGTCGTATACATCGACTGCAGCCACAAAGGAGGCGCCAAAGAGCTTTGCCTCCTGCATGAGCAGCAAGCCCGTTGGTCCTTGGCCAAAGACGATGACGCGGTCACCCAGTTCAAGGCCCGACTTGTGCATGCACCGCATCGTTGCCGCGACGATCTCCATGAGGGGGGCCTCATCATCACCGATTGCATCGCTAAGCCTGGTTGCGGCGAGTTTGTTTATTTTGACGGCGTTGTATTGCCCAAAGGCTCCGGTCATCTTCACCCAGAAGCCAACACGGTCGCCCGTTTTCCAGCCTTGCACGTCTTTACCTACTTCGACGATCTCGCCAGAACATTCATGTCCCAGCACATGTGGATAAGGCGGACAGACATCTTTTGGAAAAGTCCCCTCCCAAATATGTACGTCAGTTGCATTGCAGATCGATGATCGCTTCACCTTGAGAATGACTTCGTCATGCGCACAGATGGGATCCGGCACTTCGGTGATCGACAAGGAATGTGGTTTTTCAAGCCATGCGGCTCTCATCAGAAACCTCCTATTCTATTCGCTGCAACGATTGTCGTATGAACTGGAGACTTTCACGAAAAGTGGTCAGAAGCTGCTCTGGATGCACATGGGGTTCCAGTCCGAGGTAACCCATGAATCCGGAACCTGCAATCTCCCTAAGAAGAGCGGCATAGTTGATCGCCCCCTTCCCCACGGGACAGCAAACATATTCTCCCGAGAGGTCTTTCCAGAGGAATGCCTCCGCCGGAGGGGGAGAGAGCCTCGGGTTGTACACCCTACCGTCTTTCAAGTGTATGTAGCCGATATGGTTTTTCAGCAGTTCGTAAGCATGCGGATGGGGTTCTTCTCCGGCAAAATAGAAGTTACAGGGATCGAAGTTGACTTTGAAAGAAGGGGATTGCACTGCCTCTATGATCCTCAGCATTTCCTCGGCGCGCCGGGTGAGATCGAGGCCCGACGGTTCGAATTCATTCTCGAGCGTAATGATGATACCCTTTCTCTCGGCCAGGTCCGTCAAAGGGAGAATTGCCTCTCTGTAGGCCTTCACGGATTGCTCCGGAGTGCGGGCCGGATTCGCTCCAAAATACGTGTTGACGTACTGTGCCCCAAGGGCGGTGGCCGCTTCCATGCTCTGCCGGATGAGTTCCTGACGCGGTTGTACGTCGCCGGGAAGGTTGAGCTGCGTCCAAGTGGAAATCACTGCGGCCTTGAGGCCTCGCTTTGAGAGCTGATTTTCCACCCCGCTCAGTTCGTTGAAGCCAAAGTTGTGCGGGATCCAGAGTTCCAGGTTGTGGATCTCTAGTCGTTCGGCCACATCAAGTACCTCCTGGAGCGGCCGGTACGGATATTCCGTCCCCGACACCGCAAGTCGCTCAATCAGTGAACGTTCATTCGTCATCGTATCCTCGTCAGAACGACATGTTCATACTGAACTGCGTCCGGTAACCGAAGTCTGCCATCTCTATCGCGGCGAAGTCGACTCCCAGTAGTGTTGAAGCTAACATGGTCTTCACACCCACGCCGAATGATAACCCGAGGAGGTCTCTGTTGAACTTATAGCCCGCCCGAACCGAGTAGTCCTGCAGAAAAGTGTATTCCGCTCCTACATTCTCAGTCTCCCCGATGTCCATATAATACGCGAGGTTCGCTGTGGCCCGGAACCTGTGGTACTCGTTCTCGATGACGACGTACCCCGCGCCAAATTGGAATGAGACGGGCAGCCGAATACCTTTCGGCACCAAGCTGACAACGGCCGGACTTGTGTCCCAGCCCTCAAAGATCTGTTGATCGCTTTCGAGCTGTCCTCCGGACATTATCTTGTTTGCTCCGAAGTCTTTGAGAACCATCCCTAGATACAAGTTCTCATAGCGGTAGAGCATGCCCACATCAAAAGCCCATCCGTCCGCGGACATGTCCCAGATGTACTCTCTGACGTATTTGGCGGCGAATCCAGCGGTGAACCGATCGCTGATGCGATGAGCATAGGCCAGAGAAACAGCGAGGTCGCCGGACGTGAACCGTCTGCCCGTCCCCTGCGGTTCATCGATCGTTGTCTCCTCCATATCGTCCATAGTGAGGATATTGACCGAGATACCAAAGGCATTGTCCGAGGTAATCGGCACTTTCACCGCCATCAGGGTCTGTTTGATGCTCGCAAACCAGGGGTTATAGAAGACCTGGACTTCTGTCCGGTCTCCCGCAGCCAGACCCGCAGCATTCCAGAAGATCGCGGTGGGACCTTCGGCGGTCGCTGTGCCCGATTCGGCAAGCGCAGTCTCTCTTGCGCCCACGCCGATCCGTAGGAACTGAAACCCGGCCGTTCCAACTTTGTTGCTCAGCTGGCCGAACATCGGGGTTGTCCCCAGAAGGACGCACAGAACAGCTAGAATGATCTTCCTCATGACTCTTGTCCTCGAATATTGCCTCAGCGTGATCGTTGCGGTGATGTCATCTGACAATGGCAAAGCGACCCACCGATTCCCCGAACGGGGACGTTATCCTGAACACATAGACGCCTGTCGACACCTTCTGATTGTTCTCTGTCTGCAGATTCCAATAGGCCGTCCCGCGCGTGGCTTTGTCGAATCCGGATCGGTATGGCTCTGCATGAGTGATCGTCTTGACGAGATCGCCCGCGATGGTATAGATCGCGATCACGCACTCCGTCGGGAGGTTGATGAACTGCAACCGCTGATAGTCATTGTCCAGGTCCCACCCGGCCCGGACGAGATAGGGATTGGGCACGACCTTCACCACCGATAGGTCGGCCTGGTAATTGAGGGTGCTTCCTTCTGTAACAAATTCCACGATGTCGCCCGATCGGGGAGCCGACCTTCCAGAAAGCTGAATATACAAGGAATCACCGGGCACGATCTCCCCCCCTATATCCTCGATAAAGACAAACGCGCCGGGGACGTAGATCTTGTAGCCATTTCCGGGACTATACTTTCGACGTTTGAACCCTTGCGGATTGTTCGCCCAGGCCCAGGTTGTGTCATGCGTCGTTGGATCCACGGTCAGCACCTGCCGCAGATAGGTGGCAACGGCATAGTCGCGACCCAGCGTGCGCAATTCGAAGCTCAGTTTTTCCCCCGTCGTCTTGTCGAAGACGTTTACTTCGTCGTTTGCTGCAAACTCCACGAGATAGACATGCGGCTGAAAGAAGAATGACAGCGGCGGCGTTCGGAGTATTGATGACTGCGGAGCGAGATAGTCTTTTGCGGGATCTGTCAAGGCCCGAACGTGAACCTGGGATTTCGCCCTCGCGAAGTAGACGGAATCAATAGTATTGCTGACCAGGCTCGGGCCCGTGAAATCCAGGGTCATCCCGTTGAACAGATCAGATTCCACCGTGGAAGGCGGATCGGTGATGGGGAAGTTGAAACTCGTTGACAAAGTGTCGCCGCTGGCAGCATCCACCACGAAGATGTCAGGCCCCTGGATGGCCTCCTCGAGATCGATCCGGATTCCGCGAGGGCTCCCGAAGTGTACTTTGAATCTCTTCGATTGGACACTATCACGGACGTGAAAGTTAGGAACGACGCCAAAATCCATCTGCTCACCATCCGCCGCACTCACGGAAAGATCACGGAATCCTGGAACGGTATAGTTAGACGGGAGCACATTGGGACTCTCGGCCTTCAGGTTGATCCCGAATATTTTTCCCGTTTCCAAGGGCGGCACAACCTGATAGGCGCTGTCCCCGAAGTGCAGTGGCTGATATTCGCCTTTGTCATAGGCCGTGACGGCATAAAAGTACGTCTTGCCGTTTGTGAGGTTTCGGTCAACGTACGCGTGCGAGAGTCCGGTATTCTTGCCGATCGGTTTGCCCGCATCATCAGCGTTCACTTTGTCGCACTCGTCTAGAAGGACCCACGTGCCTTCAGCCCCACTAAGGCTTTTCCACAGACGGTATCCTTCAAAATCCTGAGGATCGCTGGAGTTCGGAAGCGATAGTGCCTGTTCGATGGATTGCTCACTCGCATCGTCCCAGAGCACAACGAGTTTCCGGTCGTCAGGTGCGATGGTGAGTTGCGGCAGGTCGGGAGGCTGCGGGAATCGATAAGCGTTGTCGAAAATGTATTGAGCATTCGCCGCCACGAGCTTCAGGTGATCGGCATATCTTTCCAACTGACCTTTCAGAGCTGGGTTGAAATACCACTCCGGCCAGGCAAAGATGATGGCCACAACCAACTGGACTGAATCACCGAGAGCCAGCGTGAAAGGTCCGGAGCTGATAAGCATGCGCTTGTCGGCTGGTTCGGTATCCACCGAATCATACGTACCATTTGCCATAAGGTCATAGCGCATATCATCTGTGTTGGGGTTGAGCTCGCTTGCCCACTTGACGAACGTGGTCATCTTCGCGGCCCCGGTAACGGGATCTTTGGCCGGTCCCTCCAGATACTTGATGCCGACATAGCCGGGAGGATGATCCAGGTCTTCTTCAAGCGAGGTCAGATTTGCCCCGCTATACGTGAAGCCGATATTGAGATCTTTGAAACACCCGGTCAGATCGTTCGTGGGGTCACCAATATCCGCATCCATCGCGAATCCCAGGTACGCGTCAGTCCAAGCCTTCCCCTCCGGGTTGATGTTCTTTACGGTATAACGGATGAATGCGATATCCTGGACATCGCGGAAGCTGCTGCTCCAGGAAAAGGTCTCCGTGGTCAGCAGTACGCCGAGAGGTTTTCCGTTTTCAAATTGGCGCGTAACGTCAAGATCGTTGCATTGAGACCAGGAGTCCATCTGTGAAACGGTAATGGGAGATCCGCTCTCGTCGGTGCCGCGGGGCCAGTCAGGCAGAGAAGCGTCGGGGTAGTCGGTACTAACATAGACCACCTTCGACGGGTCGGTGGACCCGGGTTCGTTTGGGGGCGCTCCTGGAACAAATTCCGTTTGGATGTTCGTCGGGTTGTACCCGACCGCCACACGCTTGGTGCTGTCAATCCTTGCACCTACCCATATGCCGGCGCCAAAGATATAGCCTTCGTTTGTGCCTCTGGGCCATCGTCCACCTCCCGGCACATTGTAGGACGGATCCCAACCGAAGCGGCCGTCGTTTGTCACCGGGACCTCATAGCGGCCGTAGATGTAGCGAAGGTCTCGTATGAGCGGTTTTGACGGCCCTGACTTTTCCCTGGCATCTGGAATACCCGCACCTGCGGAATACACAATCATACAGAGGAGGAGGCTTATTGTTCGCACGATTCTCGGTTTCATAGGTTGCCTATTCTCATTCCATCCCTAGAATTGCAGTTCAACTCCGAATATGAAGCGCCGCGGCAACGAGTAATTTTCCATGAGCGCAAGCATGTCCGATTCTATTCGCTGGTAGGCGCTAAGCCGTTCGTCGGGGGTTAGTACCCCATCAAGGTCAAGATCCGCACGCGCGGAGTAGAGTGGACTCCCTGCCGCGTATGAAGTGGATGAAATGGATCCTTTCGAAACATGATAACTCGGATCGTCCGGATTCCCGGATCCCTGATACACGCTCGCCGGGACATTGAGATCAAGCAAATTCATCACCTCGGCAAACACGCTCAAGGTTATCCCGGCTATCCGTATGTCTTTGTGTATCCGGGCATCAAGATTGTAGGTCGTAGGGAATATGGCGGAGTTGAACCGATCAGTCGTCACGTTGACGAAATACGAGGTCATCGGTGTGTACGGCGTCCCTGAGAGAAGCGAACCGGTAAGGTTCACTCCAATCCCCGAGAGCGGTTTGAATCCAAGGAATTCCGGCCCTTCATCAATCGGTATGCTCAGGTTGAACACCAGGTTGAGGGCATGCCTCCGGTCATAATTCATCGGCATGGTCTCCTGCGGATACAGCGGTTCATAGCCCAGTTGCTTCGCATACGTGGTGCTGGTGAGCGGGTAACGGGAGATCTGGGAAACGTTTGAACTCGTCCCGCGGGCATGGGAATAGGTATAGTTGATGAACCCAGAAGTCCACTCGCTAATTCGTTTCCGCAGCGTCAGCTCCACTCCATAGGACTCAGCATACTCCTGGTTGACCGCCAGGAAGTACCACTGGAGATCGGGTGCGCGAATGAGTCTGTAACCCTCCAAATGGAACATGTTCTTCTGAAAGGCGGTCAGTCCAAGCGCCCAGTCCTCCCCCAGCACGGCAGAGAGACCTACCTCATACGCAATCGTCTTCTGAGGATCGATGTCAGGATTGCCTTGATCAACGTCGGCCTGGTTCCGGTCTATCCACAGGTAGGAGAACATTCGGTCCATTGGTGGACGTTGGAAGAACTGACCGTAGTTGAATCGAAACACGAGACGGTCGGTCACGGGGAACGAGATACCTAACCGCGGGCTGAACTGGGACCGTGATACCGACGACACACGCGTTTGCTTGAAGGGATTGGATTGCGTCGTCTCTAACGGATTCACGCGGTACTCAGTCTGGGCGTTGTAGTAGTCGTACCGAAGACCGAAGTTGATGTACATGCCGAGTAGACGAAGTTGATAGGTGCCGTACGCCGCCAGCTCAAGGGGAGTGTACCCGTCGCCTAGGTTAGAAGCGCTTGTCACCGTGAGCGCGGTGTCTGCAGGGGATTTCTCATAGAAATCAATCACCGGATACGTGACGCCTACGCCATTCAACGAGGACATGCCACCAATGCGGAATCGGTTTACACGATGCCAGACTGCTTCAAAGCCCGCTTTGATCTCATGATTGGCTGACGGCTGCGTTGTGATGTCTGCACGGAGCGAGAATTGTCGAGTCCGGTTTTCCTCATAGTAGTCTCGATCACCGGAACGAACGAAATCCTGGAAGTAGCCTGCGTCCACCGTGTTTTGAATACCCCCGGCGACACCATACGGATTGCGCGCGGAAAGGGCGTCACTCGTGCGCAGCGATCGGATGTCATCGAATCCCTGGCTGTCAAGCAGACGCCACTTCCGGTAGACATTGGGATCGCCGGGAATCATGTACGCAAGGTCAAGTGTGGGCGTGCGGAACGTGAAATCCTTCCAGAAGTCGCAATTGACTCCTATCGCGTCCCCGCTCCACTCGTTCCGATCCCGCTGACCATTGATCGAGTGCCAGTCCAGATATCCCAGCTTCACCGTGTAGAAGGTCTTGGCATTGAGAGTATGGTCCAGGATAGCCGCAGCATAACCGGTCTTGTTCCACAGGGCACCATACCGGTCGAGTTGATTGATATCGTCTCCAAACCTCCAGTACAAATTGTACAGCAGTTGTTGACTCCGGTTGAGGGAACCGGCGAACTTCAGCTTCATTGTCTCGGTCAAAGGGACTGTGAGTTTTCCGTTGATGCGATACTCCTGGTATCCCTCGTGGGGGTGTCTCCCGAGATTTGTACCGTCGGGAGCGAGGACTTCTCTCTGCACATTCATATCTCGGGAGTTCAGAAAGCCGTCAATGAAGAAGCGAATGTCCTCGTACACCGGACCGCCGACTGAGAGGTTGAGGACGTTCAGGTTCTGATAGAATTGAGATCCCGAGGTAAGTTTGTCTGTCTTGTAGCGAAGGGCACCTGAATAGCTGGCCCCCCCCTCCTTCGTGGTCACGTTTACCACCCCTCCCATTGCGTTCCCGTACTCTGCGGAAAATCCCCACTTCATGAGGACGACTTCTTCGACGGCGTTCTTGCTGACGTCGGTCATCAGGTTTCCCGATATCGGATTCGTTAGAGGAACACCATCCACCAAGTAGGTGACATCGGTAGACCTGCTCCCTCTGATGAATGTTCCTCCTTGGAAGGAGACGACGCCAGCCGAGGAATTGATGACCGACTGGATTGATTCGATTGGGCGGTTGCGGAAATCATCCGAAGAGATCGTGACCGCAGAGCCCGACACCTCCTTTTGCACAAGCGGGCGTCGGGCAATTACTTCGACGACTTCGTTCAGCTCGAGGGTCTGTTGCGTCAATTGCACGTTGATTTCGGTGGTCATGTCCTGGACGACTCTGACTTCCCTCATATCAATGGCCGTAAAGCCGACAAAGGAAATCCTCAGAGTGTATGTGCCTGGAGTCACATTAAGGATGTAGTAATTGCCGTCGACATCAGTCACCGCGCCGAGGGAAGTGCCAAGAAGCCGGGCAGTAGCTCCCGCCAGCCCCTCATTGTTGGTTTTGTCCGTGACTCGGCCGGTGACCTTGCCGAATGTTCCCGCCTCAACGGACTCCGCAATCGCGAGGAACGCCAGGAATGCCAGGAGCGCGAGACAACGTGGATGCTTGACAAACATTGTGCTATCCTTTCCTCTGCATCAAAGGTTACCGCACGAGCAACATCTTATTCGTGGCACTCCCCAGGACGGTTGACAACACGTAAAAGTAGACACCGCTGGTCAGTCCGTCTGCTTCACACGTCACCGCATGTTCACCGGGAGGCAAGACTCCCACTGACTGGCGTTGCACAATCTGTCCCAACGTGTTATAGATGGTGATCATCACAGGAGTACGTTCCGGCAACTCAAAGCAAACGGTTGTGGTGCCGTTGAACGGATTAGGAAAATTGCCGAGGAGCCGGAACACGAGCGGAGCTCCGGAGGCGGCGTTTCCAACTTCCGCCGAGCTATTCACCATCGCGGTGATCTCCGGAGTGACCTGAGCATACAGGTTGTTGTCGATCGGGAAATCCCAACGTGTCTTGAACAGGTCTCTCAGATCAACTCCCGCAGCCGCACTGAACGCACTCGCTGTGATGGTCATTGCCGTGATTTTGGCACCGTCATAGTCGGTCGATGGATCGATCCCATCCAAGCGTGCCCACGGCGCATCTGGGGGACGCAATATCTTGTACCAACGCGGGATGATTCCGTATCCCAGAGAATCCGCCAGGCAAAGGAAGATGCCGTCGACCACATCGGGATAGAGTCGACTGTGATCGGGAATCACTTCATATGCGCGAAGTGCGTCCTGAAATGATTTCCGCGTTTGTGCGAACTGTTGCGCCAGATCATCCCGCGCACCGGGCGTTATACCATACATGGCGGGCGAAGTTGTGAGCTCATGGACAGCATAGAGCCCGACCATCGTCGCCCATGCCTCGCAGAAGTTCGTGCCGAAATGCCAATCGTCTCCGCCTGCCGAGACATACCCTCCACCCGGGTAGAGCGAGCAGAACCGATTAGCCGCCAGCGTGAAATTGTGACCCAATTCGTGGAAGAGCATGAACCAGGCCGGCGTATTTCCCCAGTTCCATGATCCCATTTTAACGGGGTTTCCTGAGTACGCTACCCCGTTAAGCCATGGACTGTAGGTTACGGTGAGTGGCTTCGTGTCGAAATCCGTGCCACAGAGGGCTGACTCCACTCGCGCCCCTGCATCGACCGTATGCAAGACGTCAAAGCTGTCAAGAACCGCCTGGTATGTATCCGGATAAATGATCCGAATATACTCCGTTTCGGTCGTAACGAGGTCTGGGACAAGCGTTGTGTCTATATACAGTGTGGCGTGGCTTGTATCTGGAACACGCTCCGCCCAATGGTCACGGAAGTACAAGCGGGCGACCCAGTCGATCCGCGCCCACTTCAGAGAGATCAATGAAAACTCCCACCGAAATCGCTGTGAGATCAACCAGGAGCTGGAGATGAAGTAGCCATCGGATTCCTTCCAGTTCCCAGTCTGGTCAAAGCCCCAGTAGACGTTTCCGTCTATCCAGGATTTTCCGTTCCACTGATACAGGTCTGCCCTGAGCATGTAGTCATAGCCGATGTCATCCAGCCGCATTCCCGTAGCCGCATTGCTGTCGGTGTCGATGTAGAATTCAAAGACGCATGTCGCCGAGATACCTGCCTGATTCCCCCCTGGAATTGATGCAACAGGATAGTAGTCAACCTGGAGCTTCTCCGAGGATTGCCGAACGCGAATCCTGTTGAGGTCGAGATACGCCGGGTCACCCGCGGAAATGTCTCCGACAGGATCATAGATAGACTGTGCCACAACGGAGCAACTCACCATCACTCCAAGCACTGCAACCATTCCGATCCTGACCATATTGGGCATAAGAAACACGAGGCATTCTCTCCGACGGGGGTGCAGTGACGGTCGGACGACGTGCAGATGCCGCCCGACCATCACAATCGAGGATGATTACTTAAGCAGGACTGCTTTCTTCGTCATTTGATGTTTTCCAGCCTCAACACGATAGAAATAGACGCCCGAATTGAGCTGATGTGCGTTCCAGGGGACCTCGTACACTCCTGCGTTAAGGGTCTCGCTGAGGAGCGTCGCAATTTCGCGTCCGAGGACATCGAAGACTCTCACTGAAACATGAGATCTTTCAGGAATCGTGATGAAGATCGTCGTTCTCGGGTTGAACGGGTTCGGATAATTCTGGTCAACACGAAACTCCTGAACGATGCCCGGTTGAGCATCCCCAACCGAGACCAGACCCTCAAACGCGCTCTTTGCTTCGTCATAGACCGAATCCGCGATCGGGAAATCCGCAATGCCCTTCAGCTCACCGTAGAAGTTGCCTTGTGTCGCGGCATCGATCATCGCAGCCTGAACGCTGGCAATGTTGGGATACCAAGTGCGACGCTTATCGTAGGTATCTCCCATGGTCTTCCCATCCCGGAGCCGGGCCTTCACCATCTGTCCAACGGCGTCTCCAGCCGTAGTGTCTGTCGGTAGCGCGAACTGGGAAGGAATCAGTGTCCAGAGATCCATGATCCAATCCAGATTGCTGCCCAGTTTGTTGAGGAGCATTCCTGTCATGATCCAGGGATCAAGGTCGAAGGCATTGCCTGAGAATCCTGCATAGGCATTCGCTGCTTTCGTCCGGGCAGCGGTTGCAGCCGCGGAGGCAGCGCTGTGGCTTAGCTTTTCCCCGATCCGGATGGTCATGAGGTTGTGAATGGCCCGCCCGATGATTGCCTTGAAGGTGACCTTGTGGTCAATCTGCCACATCATGCTATGGGTGCTGTCCAGCCGCACTGAATACCAATTGTCCGGCGTGGAAGGATTCGGTACGTCCGAGGCCATCGAGGTTTGAAAGAATTCGCGGTATCCGAGCTTCAACTCGGACATTGTCTGAAAGACCGCGCCTTCCATCATTCCCCACCAGTCGGGGTTGTCTTCCCACCCGCTCCCCGGAATGAACGTCTTGAAGAAATTGTTAGGAGCGGCCTGGTAGTTGAACACAGGAAAGTCCGAGAATGGATTGTACGTGACGACATAAGTCTTCGTAGGGCTGATGGAGCCGATGTCGGATTCGATTGTCGTAACGAGTTCATCCAGTGCACCCGTGATATTCTCGGAGGTGGCGCGGGCTTTGTAGCTGGCCGGGAAATAGATTCTGGACTTTGTCCCGGCGAGCGAGTCGAGTTTGGTTACCAGGCTCGGATTGAAGGAGTACAGCTTGAGACTGTCGATGGCATCACCGGCATTCCAAGGATCTCCCCAACCGCTCACGCCGTCAAGCCAGTATCCATTTACGTCGAAGGACACATCCTCGAGTCCAAGACCCACCAAGGAATGTTTGTATGAGATAGTCTTGCCGTCGAGCGATACCTGCACCGGTACCTTGGCACGAAAGACAAAGCCTCCGATCGCATTGTCATAGAGCGCATACACAGCCATGCACCACACGCCGTCGCCGTCCCATTCACGAAACGTGAGGTTTGTTTCTGAACCGACGTTGCCGGGTTGACCCGTGGTGATGTCGTCGTCATAGTCATTGTAGAACGTATTCCCGGCATGCTTGTAGCCTTTTGTGCTGATGTCAACGGGGAAACTCAAGCCCACGCGCAGGCTTTCCCCCTCCTGCAGGTAGTAGATCGTCGTATAGTCAGCCCACTGTGGCGTTATGTCCCCGGCAGGGTCTGGGATTCCCTGCGCGAAGAGGGGGGCAGCGAGAAAAGCTAGCACGGCGACCCCCGCCCAGCGTAGCAACAGTTTATGCATTGCAACATCCTCCTTTCGTGGAATAGGTAGACTTGAACTACCTTGAAGAAGAAGCATGACGTCGAAGAGTTTCCTTTTTTGGAGTACCCTTCCGTATCTGTTCGAGGAAGAGACCGATTCTCTCGGAGGGAAGAAATAGGGTATCGGGATAGAGTTCAGGAAACACCTGCACTTTCCTGCGCTGATCGATATCCATTCCCTCGCACGTGTAGAACACTGCGTCAAATGCCATGGCAGACAACCTCCCTGCGGCTTCCTGGACATCCGGAACAGTCTCGACAACCAGTCCGACACTGCTGAGTCGGAGCGCCTGCGCAAGGCCCTTCGCTAGGTTGTGGTCGAGCACCATGACATGCATTGCGCGAGAGATCTTGGGTGGCAGACTAGGGATTGAGAACTCATCTTGGGAGGCAAAGAAGCAATCCTTGTGCCAACTGAGGCAGAAGTGGAGTGAATCCAGCAACTCTGTGCAGGCGTGGGAGTTGCAGAAGGGTGTCTCGGGAACGGCGGCGCGGGAGCGTCCTTCCGGCTTTCACTCTGAAAGCCTGGATTCCAAAATGAAAGCCCTACGGGTTACAGGCGTTCGTTCCTCAAGTCAAATCTCTTGATCTTTCGCCACAGTGTGGTGTCGCTGATACCCAATTCGGCGGCGGCGCGTTTCTGATTCCAATTATGTCTTCTCAGCGTCTCCAGAATCAGCGTTTTCTCTTGATCCTTCAAGAGCCTTCGCGAATCCTTCAGTATTGAGCCCTGCGACTTCACCGGAAGATCATCCATTCCCACAACCGTTGATCGGCAAAGAAAGACAGCGCGCTCCACGCAATTTCTCAACTCGCGCACATTTCCCGGCCAGGGGTCTTCCTCAAGACGATGCATTGCTTCAGGCGCGAAGCCAGCGATGGACTTGCCGTAGTTGGTGTTGAACATATCGAGAAAATGGCATGCCAGGATGGGGATGTCGTCGGGTCGCTCACGCAGTGGTGGAATCTCTGTCTGCATGACATTGAGCCGAAAGAGCAGATCGCCGCGAAATCTTTTTTCCTCCGCTAGACGCCGGAGGTCCTGATTAGTCGACGCCAGAATGCGGCACTTCATGAAGTTGACGTTGTTACCTCCGACGGGACGCATCTCCCCATTCTCCAGTGCCCGCAGGAGTTTCACTTGCGTGGACAGACTCATTTCGGCGATCTCATCAAGCAGCACAGTCCCACCGGCGGCTTCCTCTAGTAGCCCTTTCTTCTCATCGAAAGCACCGGTGAACGCTCCCTTGCGATGCCCGAAGAGCTCGTTTTCTTGTAGGTTCTCCGGTAACGCACCGCAATTAATTGCCACAAACGGTTCTCTTCGTCGGGGACTTAATTGATGAATCCTTCTGGCGATGAGTTCCTTTCCCGTCCCACTTTCCCCGAGTATTAGCACCGGGACATCTGCCTGGGCAACCCTGTCGACGAGGTCCAGCAGTGTGAGAATCCTTGCGTTCTTCCCAATGAACGGCGCTATGCTCGCGCTGCGATCCTGTGTGGCATGGTTCTGTTCCTTCTCGGCGCTGATCTTGTCCACAATTCCCAGAATCTGATCCCGTTGAATCGGTTTGGTGACATAATCGTACGCACCAAGCTTCAGTGCCCGTACCGCGGATGCAATTGTTCCAAACGCCGTGATAACAACGACGGCGCTCATTGGGCTGCACGCATGGACTTTTTCGACGATCTCCATTCCATCGAGATCGCCTAAACGAAGGTCCGTGATAACGAGCGCGAATTGTTCCCTTTCCAGAACGTCCAACGCCGCGCGACCAGTTCCTGCCGTCTCAACCTGATGACCGCTGCGGCGAAGGATAGTTCCTAACGTCAGTCGGGTGTTCTTGTGATCGTCAACGATTAGTATGCGCATGAAACCGCTACTCAGATTCGCGATTGATGATGATGGTGAATTCCGTGCCCACACCTTCCTTGCTATTCACAATGATCTTCCAGCCATGGTCTTCAATGATTCGCTTGACAATTGCCAAGCCCAAACCTGTCCCGCGCCCCTTGGTTGTATGGAAGGGGTTGAAGATGTGGCCTAAGTTGTCCTCGGGGATTCCCCTGCCGTCGTCGACCACCGTGATTGAGCAAAGCGGCGGGTCACAACGTCCGCCAATTGCTATGCATCCCTGTCCTTCAATCGACTCGGTGGAATTCAGAAGGAGGTTCCAGAACACCTGGTGGATAGCGTTGGCATCACAGTACACAGGTGGCAGAGTGCTGGGAATATCCAGATTGATCTTTATGCGTCGAGACAGCGCTGGGTCCGCGCGCAGAAGAGTGACCACCCTCTCGACTATACTCTTGAGATCAGACAGCTGATACTCTCTTTGCCTGCCATGAGCAAGGGATAGGTATTCTGAGATGATGTCGTTGAGCCGGACAGCCTCCTCTTTCATCACGTTCATCAATTGGCGTTGTTCTTCGGTGAGGTTCCCATCACTCTCCAGCAAATCGGCTGCCTGTGAAAGCGCGTTGATCGGATTGCGCACTTCGTGAATGATGCTCGCAGTCACCTCCCCGACCGACGCAAGCCGCTGCGAACGTTCAAGTTCGAGTTTCAGACGCTCCAGAACCCCACGGGCCTTGAGTTGCTCCGTAACATCTTCGACGAGCTCGAGCGCCTGAACAACACGGCCTTCTTTGTCAATAATAGGTGCGGAGGTGATGGTGAAGTATCTGTCATCTGATGCCTTGATCGTTTCCTGATAACCCCTTCCCGTGGCAAACGTCTTTTGCGACGGGCAGTTTTTACAGTTCTCAGCGGAACGTCCGAAGAGATGATAGTACATTTCGCCTACTGAATCGCCGAACCCCCAGCGTGTGAAGGTGCTATTCATCCAGTCGATGCGGAACTGCGAGTCGATGATCATGAGCCCTTGTCCCAACGAGGACACGATAGCTTCCAGGCGCGCATGACTGTGGTGCAATTCGTCGTAGAGACGCGATTTTTTGATCGCCACCGCGATGCGACCCGAGAGAACTTCTACCGCATTGGTGTCGTCTTCGTCAAAGGAGTGGAGTTCGGAATGCTCCACATTCAATACCCCTATGGCCTCGTCATCAACACAGATGGGGACGCACAGCTCCGCCTCCGTCGGAATTACATCCGGTGTCAGATTGAGAAACAGTGGACTCTCACGCACGTCATTGGAGAGGAGCGTCTTGCCGTGAGATGCAACCCAACTTACGATTCCCTGTCCAAGCGGCACTCTCTGCCCTGGCGGGATAACCCCTCTGTACTTGCCGGCAAGCGACTGGAGCGTCAGCGTGCCGGTTGTTTTGTCGGCAAGGTAAAGTCCTACGTGATCGTAACCGAACACCTCCTGAATCAGCGACACGATGCGGTCGCACAAATTGCTCTCTCCGACCATAGAGTCGACCTGCTGACATAGCCGGTTAATAAGCCCCAATCGAGAAGAACGATCTCGTTCTCGCGCCAGCGCGTCAACCAGGGAGAGCGCTGTAGCAAGGTTTGCCAGCATCGGTCGAACTCTGCAGAGTGTCTTTGCGGAGATTCGCGAGGCGGTGGCGCGACTCAGCAGTAACAATCCCCTTGGCTTGTCGCCAGCCCTGAGGCAGAATGCGAAGAGGTGTTCGTTTCGACCTGAAGTGAAAAAGTCTCGAGGGGAAAGCTCTGCCTGATACGTCACTTCACTTTCAAGCAGCGTGTGGAGCCGTGTGAGAGGAAGGCGTCTGCGGTACCGCAACGGCTTGGGTGTATCCGATGAAACGATCAGGTTGAGATGACCTCTTTCCTTGAGGTACAGCGCAGCTGCTTTGTTCGGTATATGAAGAGCAACTTCGTTCAAGAGCGAAGTGAAGAAGGGTCGGAGGTTCCCGCCAGATCCATGACCGACGTATTCCCGGTTCCAGGAGGTGAGAACGCGGTTTGCATGTTTCGAGGTTGCTCTGACAGAGATCATGTTCTCGGGCGTTGCGGACACCCTGACCGGGTATCGAGCTACTGCGCATCACATAAGCAGGAAGAATAGGGTATACACCCTCTGTCCAAATATCGACATCATTCCTTAGGAAAGCAAATTGATCATGCACACCATTTGCACATCATGACTCGCATCGCACCGTACTCGTGATACTGGATGCTCCCGACGGGAGCGAGAACAACCTGCGAGAGAACTCACGGTGCCATCGGGAGTGCCACCACAGCTGAATCGTTGAGATTGTCCGAGATATCAGCAGTACGACCGGGGGTCTTGTTGGTGAAAACGGACAGTGGCGTTATTTGGTCCACAGACAGACCAATTGGAGGCATCGATTTCTCGAAACATTGCATAATTCCTGTGAGCGAGTGTGTTGACCGGCCCAAACTACCCCCTTTGAGCCAAGGGAGTCCAGTCGTACAGCGTTAGGCGAAGGCACATATTTCAGCTACTACAAGAGCTGTTCTCTCACTTCATCAGCCGTTGTTACAAGTCCAAATCCGAAGGAGACGTTCAGCAAACTTGCCACATGCATCTCCTCGTTGATGCTTCCGGTGCCATCGGCAAGGAAGAACACTCTGTAATCCCTGTAGTACGCATCGCGTGCTGTAGATTCGCAGCACAAATTCGTCATGATTCCTGAGATGATCAAATCTTCTATCTCGAGACATCGAAGCACAGTTTCTAAGTCGGTGTTGTAGAATGCTGAATAGCGATGTTTGAGTATGACCTTCTCATTGGGCAACGGAGCAATGTCGCGATGTATTTCGCTTTCCGGACTTCCCTCGAGGCACATCCCTTCCCACCACCATCCCATGATGCCAGCGTCAAGACGATCAGGGTGGTGAATATGCCTCGTGTAGATTACGGGACGGCCTGCCTTTCGAAATGTATGAAGAAGTCGCCTGAGTGTTGGAAGTATTGCTGGCCCACCAGAAGTGAACGTCGGAGAAGCTGAATCCAAGAAGAAGTTTTGCATATCGACAACGAGAAGTGCAGCTTTCTCTTTGCAGAGTTCCATGCGGTGTTGATTGAAGGGTGCAATCTTTTCAAGCCAGAGTCGGGCTCTTGCTTCTATCGATTCTGTGGTCACATATGATTCCATGAAGATCCCATGGTATTCTCGTGCTTCGACTACTGATTTCTGTGCTTTGTTGGCTGCAAGACTGAATCGTCGTGGCCGGGAAAAAGAGATCGGCGCTCGGGCGGGCCGGACCAGGATGTCCGAAGGAATGAGACATCAGGGCCTGGCACATAACCTTACTTCTTGTTTGGACCCCTGGTGATCACTCCGCCGTTTGCTCCACGGGTCTTGATTGACATTCCTGGATGCTGAGAATTTCATTTCCTTGTTTTCAGAAAGAGGCATACCATGAACCAGTCTCGTCTGGAGAAGAACTGGGAACTGCCCGACGGCAAGATCGTCATCGGTGTCGATCTGTCCAAGGACAAGTACCAGATGGTGACGATCGATCCCCGCGGGTTTCATGGCGCTACAGGATGATCTCATTTCGCTCAAGAAGGCAGTTCGCCTTCAAAGATAGGCTGGTAACGAATCATTCCGAATTGCCAACCACTCCTAAGTCTGCACATCCGACTGGAGGTCATGCTGCTCTATCGACGGATTGGCGAAAACACAGGCGCGTTGGCGATGAAACAGCTGGGCCGTTCTGCACGCTTGTGTCGAAGCAAGAACCCGCCAGAGGGTTTAAAATCCCAGCGATTAGTGCCCTTCTCACCGACAAAGCCTCGACTGGCAGCATGACATCTACCCGCACACTATTCCGGTCGTGTGCCCGGATGGGGCAAATGTGGCTACGGAGAGCTTTGTCTCTTGACATGGGCCTTTTGGAAAGTCTTGTGCGATATCTACTCCCTAGATGCCATCATTGTCCCTTGCAACTCGCCTTTGTAGTGCCGGGAAAGGTGTGCTTAGCCCGAGCAATCTCATCAAAGTCAATCAGGAGTCTCTGTACGCTGGTGACAGGATCACAAACTGTGCTTTCATAAGGAATGCGGAATCCTTCCACTCATCGGAGGTATGCCGCGAGGCAGTCCTCAAAGACATGCCCCCTTTCGGCTCACCTTTCGGGCCTTTGGCTTCCCTACCTTGGCAGGGACGACCTTCTCTTTATGATTCTCGCTGCTCATGATTTCCGTTCGTCAGATCTTCAGGACCGAGCCGAACAGATTCCAGGTAAGCATCGACCGCCTCAGGATCAAAACGAATGGATTTCCCGATCTTCACGGCCGGGATCTTTCCCTGCCTGACCAGACGATACACGGTCAATGGCGTGATGGCCAGCCGGTCAGCCAACGTCCTAACGGTATAAAATTGATCGGCCTTCATGCGCACACTTCCTTACATTGCAAGGATTGCTTCTTCGATGTCCGCTTCGCGAAAGCTCAGGTACTGGACAGTCGAATTGATGTTCTTGTGACCCAACGCCCGCTGTGTTCTGAACATGTCTTGTCCGAGGTTGTCATAGATCCGATCAGCGAATGTCTTTCGCATACTATGCGTTGCGATCTTGCCGGAGAGATGGTGGGTGTGAACGACACTTTTGAGGATTCGGTGATATTGGATGCGACTGATCGGCAGTTGACCTTTTCGGCTCTCGAAGACATAGTCATCGGGACTCAAGGTGCCCGCCCTCGCCCGTTGCTTGATCCACGCAATGAGCGCGGTTTTTGCCCGGGGATGAAGTTTCACGGTCCGGCCTTCGACCTTGCCTTTGCGGCTGGCCCGGCGATAGGTCACCTCATCTGTGACCCGTCCGCACTGGACGATGTCGCCGATCTTCAGCTGAAGGATGGCCGAGATTCGTTCGCCCGTGTAGCGGCCGAGGGTGAAGATTGCGCGATCCCGGAGTGCGAATCTCCCGCGGAAAGACGATGCAATCTGATCGGCTTCCCTATCTGTAAGGGACCGGCATCCCTTCAAAGCTGCGCCCTTTCCTGAAATCCTGAGATCATTCCTGCCTCCATTTCAATATACACCGACGATCTGCGGAAATCAAGAGCTTATGTTATCTTTCTTATCATTAAGTGAGCTTCTGCGAGCTTATGTAACAAAATGTCCTTTCGTTACATTCAAGACTCAGGAAAACAGGTCAATATCGCCGATTTCTGACCTTCGCAGTAGATCGAGATTCGCATGTGCTATGCTTGGGAAGTCAATAGGAACTTGAAACCTTGGGAGCATTCGGAGGTCGTGCCATGGACTCCCTGAATATCGTCCACATGACCCACATTCTCTGTTCCGTCAGATTTGACTCCCACTCTGGCATCCTCCACGCTGC
>JADLEA010000422.1 GCA_020846365.1 Bacteroidota bacterium | reverse complement strand
GTTGTCAGCGCGCCGCGTGTCATGAGAAGCTGCTTGCCGATTTCCACAATCTCCAGAAGCTTGGTCGGGTTACTGTCCAGGTCGACCATGTTCGCCGCTTCCCGGGCGGCCTGGGTGCCCGTATTCATAGCCACCGCCACATCGGCCTGTGCAAGCGCCGGCGAGTCGTTCGTCCCGTCCCCGCTCATCGCAACCAGCCGCCCGCCGGCCTGATGTCTCCGAATTAGCTCAAGCTTGTCTTCCGGTTTGGCTTCAGCAAGAAAATCGTCCACGCCGGCTTCGGCGGCGATCGCCGTTGCCGTGAGAGGGTTGTCTCCGGTGATCATGATGGTGCTTATCCCCATGGCGCGAAGGCGGGAAAACCGATCCTTGATTCCTCCTTTGACGATATCTTTCAGTTGGATGATGCCCAGGATTTCGCGCCCCTCTGCCACCACTAACGGGGTCCCGCCTTTTCGAGCGATATCGTCCACCGCCGCCTGCACCGCGGCGGGAAATGTTCCTCCTCGCTGCTCGATGAAGATCCTGATCGCAGAGACCGCGCCTTTGCGAATGCTCCGACAACCCTGACCATCGGATGCCGGAATATCGGCCCCACTCATTCGGGTCTGGGCGCTGAAATCGACAAAGTGCATGTGAGCTCCGGTGACGTCCCGCTCACGGATGCCAAAGCTCTGCTTTGCCAACGTGACAATGGAACGCCCTTCAGGTGTCTCATCAGCAAGAGAAGCAAGCTGCGCCGCATCCGCCAGCCGCTCTATCGGAACGCCTGGTGCCGGTATGAACTCCGATGCCATCCGGTTGCCAAGCGTGATCGTTCCGGTCTTGTCGAGCAGGAGAACATCGACGTCACCGGCGGCTTCCACGGCTCTGCCTGATGTTGCGATGACGTTGTGACGGATCATCCGGTCCATTCCCGCGATCCCAATTGCGGAGAGCAGTCCGCCGATCGTGGTCGGAATCAGGCACACGAGCAGCGACACAAGCACGGTCACAGTGATGGGCGTCCCCTGGCCGGCGGTGTCGACGCTGTACTGCGAAAACGGCAGCAACGTCACACAGACCACAAGAAAAATGATGGTGAATGCCGCCAGCAGGATATGCAAGGCGATTTCGTTGGGGGTTTTCTGCCGCTTCGCTCCCTCGATGAGCTTTATCATGCGGTCCAGAAAACCGCCGTCGGACTCGGCAGTTGTAGCAACGACGAGCCAATCGGAGATCACCTTTGTGCCGCCGGTGACAGCGCTCCGGTCTCCACCGGATTCCCGTATAACCGGTGCGCTCTCTCCGGTGATGGCGCTTTCATCCACAGATGCGATCCCCTCAATCACCTCGCCGTCTGCCGGCACAATCTCACCGGCCTCGACGAGCACAACGGCCCCCTTCTTCAGCGCGTCGGCCGGAACGACCCTATAGGGTGCGCCATGGACCGGCTTTTCCAGCTCTTTGGTCAGAGTTTCCTTGCGAGCTCTTTTCAGCGTCTGTGCCTGGGCCTTCCCGCGTCCTTCCGCGACCGCTTCGGCAAAATTCGCGAACAGCACAGTGAACCAGAGCCAGAGCGAGACTGCGCCGATGAACCATGCCGGCGCCTCGCCGTTTCCCCCAAGGGCCTGAAACCAAAGGACGGTGGTCAACACGCTGCCCACCTCCACCACGAACATGACGGGATTGCGCACCATGGTGCGAGGGTCCAATTTTGCCACGGCATCAACCACGGCCCGACGGAGTATCTGCGTGGATATCCCGACCGCTTTGTGTCTTCGCTCTACTCGATCCCGCAAGGGTCTCCTCTCAGCTCAGGTACAGAGCATGAAATGTTCCACGAACGGCCCGAGTGCCAGCGCCGGCAGGAAGTTCAGGGCCCCCACAATGATGATCACGACAACAAGCCAGAAGACGAACAGCGGGGTGTGCGTCGGTAGAGTCCCCTCCGTCGTTGGAACCAACCTTTTTGCCGCAAGCGATCCTGCAAGCGCAAGTGTCGGCACGGCTATCCAGAACCGCGCGATGAGCATTGCAATCCCGCCCAGCGTATTGTAGAAAGGTGTGTTTGCGCCAATGCCGGCAAAGGCACTGCCGTTGTTATTCCCTTGAGAGGTGAACAGGTACATCACCTCGCTGAAACCATGTGCACCAGGATTGTGGATTGTCGCGCGTCCCGGTTCACTCACAACCGCAAGCGCTGTCAGCGCAAGCACGGTAATCGGCATGATCAAAATGAGGAGCGAGGCCATTTTCATCTCGTACGCTTCGATCTTGTGCCCGAGATATTCCGGGGTCCGGCCCACGAGGAGTCCGGCAACAAAGACTGCCACGATGACGAACACCAGCATCCCGTAGAGCCCGGATCCCACTCCGCCGAAAACAACTTCCCCAAGCTGCATCATGAACAACGTTACTGCACCCCCGAGCGGCATGTAGGAATCATGCATCGAATTCACGGAGCCGTTCGAGGCCGCGGTTGTGGCCGTCGCCCACAATGCCGAATTCACAATACCAAAGCGGACCTCCTTGCCTTCCATGTTGCCGCCTGGCTGGATGTCGCTGGCAGTCTGGTCAATGCCCATGCCGATGATGGCCGGGTTGCCTGCCTGCTCAGCCCAGACCGCGGTCGCCGTCAGAGGGATGAAGATGATCATCATTGCTGCAAACACCGCCCACCCTTGCCGTTTGTCCCTGACCAACTCCCCATACGTGAAGCAGAGTGCCGCAGGGATCAACAGGATGGAAAGCATTTCAAGGAAGTTTGAGACGGGCGTCGGGTTCTCGAACGGATGGGCTGAGTTGACGTTGAAGAAGCCGCCGCCATTCGTGCCGAGCTGCTTGATGGCAATCTGGGAAGCCGCAGGACCCATGGGGAGTGTCTGGGTTGTCACCTTCGCTCCGCTTGCATCCACCACGGGCTCAACAAGCGGAACGGTTTTGTATGAGGACAGATTCTGTACGACGCCTTGCGAGACAAGCACCACTGCAAGAACCATAGACAGGGGAAGCAGGATGTACAGCGTGCTTCGTGTGAGATCTACCCAGAAGTTGCCGAGCATCCTGGTGGAATGACGGGCGATGCCACGAATGAAGAGGGCGAGCAGAGCCATACCGGCTGCTGCAGAGACAAAGTTCTGCACGGTGAGCCCGACCATCTGGGTGAGATAGCTCATGGTCGTCTCTCCTGCATAGCCTTGCCAATTGGTGTTCGAGGCGAAGCTCACGGCTGTGTTAAAGGCAGAGTCGGGCGTCACCGCGCCCAGACCTTGTGGATTGAATGGCAGGAGGTGCTGCAAACGCTGTAGCGCGTAGACTGCCAGAAGGCCCGCGACACTAAAGACCAGCATTGCCACGGCATTTCCCTTCCAATCCATCTCCTCGTCTTTGTTCACCCCCGACAAACGGTACATGATCCGTTCTACGGGACCGAGGATGGGATCCAGAAAAGTGCGTTCGCGCCTGAAAACCCGAGCCATGTACGCACCAAGCGGCCTGCTCAGCGCGGTGAGCACGATGAGGAAGAACACTAGTTGAATCACTCCTGCGACGGTCATTCGAATTTCTCCGGTTTCAGGAGAGCCACAAAAAGGTAGATGAAGAGACCAAGGGCGACAACCCCCGAGACGAGATAGAGTGGGTTCATCTTTATGCCTGTTGCGTCGGCGCCGTGGGCGGGTCAGGTTCGTGACTGGCCAGACGATCGCAAAGCCGGAGCAATCCCCAGGTTGCCAAACACCAGGCCGTGAGAATCCCCACATATGCGATGTCCATCAATCTGCTCCTTTCGGTGAAGATGTCAGGCCGTCCAAAGCAAGGTTCAATTTCAGCACGTTGACTCGAGGTTCCCCGAGAAAGCCGAATGTTCTCGACTCTGTGCATTGCTCAACGAGAGATCGTACTTTCACTTCAGGGAGGTTCCGCTCCCTTGCGACCCTTGAAAGTTGGTATTGGGCCGATTGTATGCTGATATGCGGGTCGAGCCCGCTTGCTGAAGCAGTTGCCAGGTCGACGGGGATACTCTGCATATTCAATGAATCGGCTCCCCTGAGTTGCTCGACGCGGCTTCTTGTGGCATTGAGGAGGGATCTGTTCATCGGCCCGTAATTCGATCCCGAGGATGCACCAGCGTTGTAGGGGAATGGCGCAGTGGCAGAAAGCCTGCTCCAGAAGTACTTTGCCGAGGTGAACTGCTGCCCTATGAGCGCTGATCCAATTGGGTTTCCGTCTCTTTGTATGATGCTCCCGTTCGCTTCAAAAGGGAAGACTCCTTGGGCGATTCCTACAATAAGAAGCGGATAGAGCGCACCCGTGATCAGTGTGAACAACACCAGGAGCGCGACTGCCGGCCGGAGGTGCTGTTTCATTGAATGGATCCCTCTTCACTCGTCGTGCTGAATCTACAACGATGAGGGGAATCCGGCAATCAACGGGGGATAAGAAGAGGCGGGAGGGGTATAAAGACCGTGAAAAGGAGTTGCCTCCGGACGTAAGCGAGTGTAAACCCTCACCCGATCAAGAAGTTTTTCCTCTGGAAGGTGAGAAATGGTCTTTCACGTCGACGAGAGTCCACTGCCGTGATAAGAAAACGAAAATGCATCGTGTGAGTTCAGCAGGATTCCCTACTTCGCCTTAATGAACGTCCCGTTGCGCAGTTCGGCGTATGCCCGGCGGAGTTCTTCCTGCGTGTTCATGACGATCGGCCCTTGCCACGCTACCGGTTCCTGAAGAGGCCGCCCGGAAACCAGGAGGAAACGAATGCCTTCGTCTCCCGCCTGTACCGTGATCTCGTCGCCGCTGTCGAACAATACCAACGATCTGTTCCCGGTCTCTTCCGTCACGGGAGGCTGCGACGTGCCCACCCGCTCAGTTCGCACGGGCTGTGGCTGTGAGGCGTCCCGGAATGTCCCTGCACCATCGAACACGTAAGCGAATGCGTTGCGGGAAGATTCCACCGGGAGGGTTCTCTTCTTTCCCGGAGGGACAAAGACATCCAGATACCGGGGATCCGCCGCTATCCCGTCCACCGGGCCTCTCTTTCCCCAGAACGATCCGCAAATAACACGGACCGTCGTGCCATCGTCCTCAACGATCTCGGGGATTTCGCGCGAAGGGACATCCTGGTACCGTGGGTCGGTCATCTTCAACGAAGAGGGGAGGTTGGCCCAGAGCTGAAACCCATGCATGCGCCCCCGTGCATCGCCTTGAGGCATTTCCTGGTGCAGTATCCCGCTACCTGCAGTCATCCATTGTACGTCGCCCGCGCCAAGTGTCCCCCGGTTCCCCAGGCTGTCACCGTGCGCCACCGCGCCTGCAAGGACATACGTGATGGTCTCGATCCCGCGATGCGGGTGCCAGGGGAAACCCGCAAGATACTCTTCGGGATTGTCGTTCCGAAAATCATCAAACAGCAGGAACGGGTCAAAGGTGCTGGTCGCACCGAATCCGAACGCTCTGCGGAGGTGGACGCCCGCACCTTCGATCGCGGGTTGCGCCTGAATGATTCCTGCTACCGGACGAATGGACATATGCTCTCCTTGAAACAATCTGCGAAACATCATAACATGAGGTACTCATGGGATACAACAACGTCCGGTTCCACGCCGTTCCGGCAGGAAATTGAAAATCCCTTGACATTCTCGTTACTTCACACGATACTTGATAACCCGCATGGTTCCGGCTCCGTCCGGACGTGCGGCGCCCCTCAAAGGCATACCAATCGTTCCTTTTCCTCTACATTATCGGGAGAACCGCAATGAGGCGACTTGTACTCCTCTGTACGTTGATGGCGTTGGCTGTCGGCGTTAGTTCTTCGCAACAATGGTCTGTGGCATGGAAAATGACCGATCCACCCTACCTGACTCTGGAAGACATTACGGAGATGGGCATGGTGAAGGCGGGTTTCGACACGGATCAGGATGGCTGGGGAGAGCTGCTCTGCTCCTGGACGGACATGGATACGAATGCCATCATGATGTACGAGGCAAACGGCGACAACTCCTACCAGCTTGTCTGGTCGTGGGTGTACCCCTTCAACAGCAGTCTGGCGAACACATACGCCGGTTTCGCGGTGGGCGACATCAACACCAACGGCGTTGTGGATATCGTGACCACGCTTCCTTCCGTTGTCGGCACCGACCCGAATCCCCTCCGCGTCTGGGTCTTTGAGTGGAATGGTGTCGTCGGACAGAATGCCTACGGGTTCTATGACAGCACCAAGGGCACCTACGATCCTTCCAGCGGCTGGAATTTCGAGGCGGCGGACAACTATGATCTTCGCCCGTACAGCCTCACGATCGAAGACATTGACAATGACGGAAAGAACGAACTCATCACCGGCGTGAGGCAGGCGGGCACGGGTTCCAACCGCGAAGTCATCGTCAGCTCTGTGGACGGCGATTTTAACGGCTTCGCGACGTGGACGCTGGAGTGGCGGTACTCCAACGCATTCGGTGGCTCAAACTACAGCACCACCACGGGAGACCTGGACAACGATGGGAACAAAGAGATCTACATGTTCGTCTGGAACTTCTTCACCTTGAGGATCTTCGAGTGTACCGGC
>JADLEA010000421.1 GCA_020846365.1 Bacteroidota bacterium | reverse complement strand
ATCGTCCGGAGCATCCGCCAGCTCGCACAACTCAACTACTTCAATCCGGAAAAGATCAAGCCGGACTACATCCTTGTGGACGACAAGACCGTCGACCTGACCTACGACGTGGAAGAGAAATCCAGCGACAATATCAACGCATCGGTCGGGTCCAGCGGCGCCTTCGGCGTCACCGGAGCGCTCGGTTTCACGATCAACAACTTCTCGATCTCCGAACCTCTGTCGGGCGGTGCCGGGCAGGTGCTCAACTTCGAATGGATGTTCGGGGAGGCCTCGACATTCCGTACCTTCACGCTTGGGTTCACCGAACCGTGGCTCTTCGATACCCCGACGCTGTTCGGCGTCACCCTGTTTGACACGCGGCAGGTGTACACGTTCGACTATGAGCGGACCGGCGGTTCGATCCGTGTCGGCAGGCGATTCAAGTGGCCGGATGACTATTTCCGGGGCGACTGGATCCTGGACGCGCAGGTCAACAATGTGCGGGACGGCCTCGGCATCTACCGCGAGGGCAAGTCCAGCCAGTTCAGCCTTACCCAGGTGATCTCTCGCAATAGCGTGGACAATCCCATCTTCCCGACGACCGGATCCAGTATTGCGTTCTCCGTGCAGATGTCGGGCGGACCGGTGCTGCCGGGGAACATCGACTTCCACAAGTGGTCGTTCAATTCGGAATGGTACATACCACTCTTCGGCACGAGCAAGCTGGCCCTCTACCTCAGCTCCAACTACGGGTTCATTGGGACGTTTCAGGCGGACTCATGGATACAGCCCGTGGACCTCTTTTTCATGGGGGGAACCGGATTGGGATACATTGCGACGACGCCACTGCGCGGCTACGAGGATCAGTCCGTGGGTCCACGGAATGAGAGCGATGACATTGTGGGCGGACGGGCCATGGCAAAGCAAACGCTTGAGCTCCGGTTCGCCGTTTCCATCAACCCGATTCCGATCTATGTCCTGGGCTTTGTGGAAGGCGGCAATGTGTACGAGAACTTCTCACGGGCGGATTTCTTCGACCTCAAGCGTTCCGCCGGCTTCGGCGCCCGCCTGCAAATCAACCCGATCGGCATGATCGGATTCGACTACGGTTACGGGTTCGACGACGTCTATCCGCGCGACGGCAAACCCGATGGCTGGAGATTCCATTTTGTGTTTGGCCGGGGGATGTAGGCATCTCCCCGTTAACTCATCTCTCGAACAATCTACTCACACTGTATGAGGCAGTAATGAAAACCAGGATGTTCATGCTCACACTCCTTGTCGTGGCGCTTGTGGCCGCGTTGCCGGCCTTCTCCCAGCAGCAGAAAATCGGCTACGTGAACTCCGCAAAGATCTTCCAGGAACTTCCCGCAGCGCAGGATGCGCAGCGCAGGATCGACGCCATGAGCAAGCCGGTGCAGGACTCTCTCGAAGCGATGCAGACCGAGTTGCAGGCCCGCTATGAAGACTACCAGAAGCGCGAAGCACTCCTCAATGATGCGGCGAAGAAGGCCGAGCAGCAGAAGCTGATCGAAATGGAACGCGGCATGAACGAGTATCGGGTGCGGAAACTCGGCAACGACGGCGAGCTCGCCCGCGAAACGGAAAAGCTGCTCAACCCGCTCCGCGAGCGGATCAAGAACGCCATCGCGGCAGTCGCGAAGGAAGAACGGTACAGCTTCGTGTTCGACAAGACCGAGACGATCCAGATCCTTCTGTACGGCGATCCGACCCACGACATCACGTTCAAAGTGATCGATCGCCTGAAGCGCGGCAAGTAACCATCACTGAGAGCTATTCTCCTTGGAGCGTGCGAGATGAAACGGCAAGCGCTGGTACTGTTCCTTCTGGTTGCGGCCGGAACCGGTCTGGCCCAGACGAAGGTCGGCCATATCAATTCCGAGGCAATCATGCAGACTCTCCCCGAGGCAATCGACGCCCAGAAGTCGCTGGATGCCCTGGTCGGCCAATGGGAGGCCGAGCTGCAGAAAATGCAGACGGAATGGAAGCGGAAATTCGACGACTATGACAAGAAGAAGCTCATCCTGACCGACCAGGTCCGGGCGGAGCAGGAAAAGGAACTCCGCGACATGGATCAGGCGATCGCGGAGTACCGGAACAAGAAATTCGGCCAGAACGGCGAGCTGTTTCAGAAACAGAACGACATCATGAAACCCATCCAGAACAAGATCTTCAAAGTGCTGGAGGATATTGCCAAAGAGGATGGGTATGACTACATTTTCGATCGGAGCGGAGAGATCCTGCTGTTGTATGCGAATGAAAAGCAGGACCTGACGACGCTGGTGATCCAGCGCATGCAATCCTTCGGGAAGTAGATCGGCACTGCCCATGAAGATCAACGAGATCGCGCGACTGCTGTCAGCCACGGTCGAGGGAAATCCCGAGTTGGAGATCCGGCGCGTGGCGAAGATTGAAGACGCGGGAGAAGGCGATCTCACCTTCCTGGCCAACCCGAAATACGCGCGCTTTCTCGCGCTCACCGGGGCCTCCGCAGTGATCGTCGGCAAGTCTGTAACGGTCGAAGACAGGCCCGCGGATGCAACACCGCTCACGCTGCTGCGCGTGGACGATCCCTACGTGGGTTTCGTTCGCGTCCTGGCACTCTATAATCCTCCGCAGCCCCCTCTGCCCGCAGGCATTCACCCCTCGGCAATCATTGCCCCCACGGCAACCATCGGCGCGGAGGCCCGAATCGGGCCGTATGCCGTGATCGGCGAACGGACGAAGGTGGGTGACCGCTCCGTCATCTGCCCGTGTGCGGTCATCGGAAATGACGTTTCCATCGGCGCGGACTCTATCCTCTATGCCAACGTGACGGTGCGCGAGGGGTGCATCATCGGCAATCGTTGCATCCTCCAGCCCGGCGCGGTGATCGGCAGCGATGGCTTCGGGTTTGCACCGAAGCCGGACGGATCATTCGAGAAGATCCCACAGATGGGCATCGTGGTCATCGAGGACGACGTGGAGATCGGGGCTAACACCACGGTGGACCGCGCGACGCTGGGTGAAACGCGCATCAAGAAGGGGGTGAAGCTGGACAATCTCATCCAGGTTGCGCACAACGTCGTGATCGGGGAGAACACGGTCATGGCCGCGCAATCCGGAATCTCGGGCAGTACGAAGATCGGCAAGAACGTCATGGTGGCCGGACAGGTCGGATTCACCGGGCACATCGAGATCGCTGACGGCGTGAAGGTGGGAGCGCAATCCGGAGTGCACCGCGCCCTTCCCAAAGAAGGCGCCACGTACTTCGGTACGCCCGCCTACCCCCAGCGCGAGGCGATGCGGATTTACGGTTCGTTCCCACAGTTGCCGGATCTTCTCTCCAAGGTGCGCGAGCTCCAGAAGCGCATCGAACACCTGGAAGAATCGCAACCTCACCATCAACCCTAAACCCGGCGCAACCCCAACATGCTCGTCCAACAACGCACCATCAAACAACCCGTTTCTCTGAGCGGGGTCGGTCTGCACACCGGCAGCATCTCCACCATGACCTTCCGCCCGGCTCCCGAAAACAGCGGCATCAGATTCCGCCGCATCGACATGGGGGGGACGCCCGAGATCCCGGCGGATGTGGACCACGTGGTCGACATTTCCCGCGGAACCACGATCGGGGTCGGCGATGCCAGAGTCCATACCATCGAACACGTCATGGCGGCGCTGGTGGGACTCCAGGTGGACAATGTCTTGATCGACATTGATGCGAATGAACCGCCCGTGATCGACGGCAGCGCAAAGCCGTACGTCGATGCGCTGATGAGCGCCGAATTCGAAAAACAGGATGCCCCCAAGGACTACCTGATCATCGATCAGACGGTCACCTACCACAACGAGGACAAGAAGGTCGACATCGTCGCCCTGCCACTGGATGACTACCGCCTGACCGTGATGGTAGATTACTTCAACCCGGCGCTCGGAAGCCAGCACACGGGGCTCTTTAACCTGGAAAAGGAATTTGTGGAGGAATTTGCCCCGTGCCGCACCTTCTGCTTTCTGCACGAAGTGGAGATGCTGCACAGCCAGGGCCTCATCAAAGGGGGGAACCTGGACAATGCCATCGTGATCGTGGACCGCGATCTCGGAGACGACGAACTGAGGCGGATTTCGACCAAACTGGGGATCAGCGAATCCGTGATCCTCGGCACGAACGGCGTGCTTAACAACAAAGCCCTGCGCTTCAGGAATGAGCCGGCGCGGCACAAGCTCCTGGATCTGATGGGCGACCTGGCGCTGATCGGGGTGCCGCTCAAAGCGCAGATCCTCGCCGCCCGCCCCGGCCACGCAAGCAACATCGAATTCGCCCGGATGATCCGGAAGCTCTATCAGCAAAAGAAACTCATCCGGAAGTACCAGCACGAGCGGAAAGAGGGAGTGGTCTTCGATATCAACGCCATCAAGAAGATCCTTCCTCACCGGTACCCGTTCCTCCTGATCGACAAGATCACGGATTTCAAGATCGACGAAAGCGTCGTGGGCGTCAAGAACGTCACGGCGAACGAACCATTCTTTGAAGGACATTTCCCCGGTCAGCCGGTCATGCCGGGCGTCCTGGTCATTGAAGCCATGGCGCAGACCGGAGGAATCCTCCTCCTCAACGGCGTCGAGAACCCGGGCGACAAACTGGTGTTCTTCATGTCCATCAACAACGCCAAATTCCGGCGGCCTGTCGTTCCCGGCGATCAACTGGTCTTTGAGCTGAAAATGGTAAGCCGGAAGAGCAGGATCTGCCAGATGAGCGGGAAAGCATTCGTGGACGGATCGTTGGTTGCCGAGGCGGACCTGATGGCGTCGATTATCGACCGTGCCGACGCCAAGAGTCAGAAACCCGCAGTGAAGACCACGCCATGAGCTCTCACATCGACCCGCGCGCCGTGGTCGGCCCCAGGGCCGTCATCGGCGAGAATGTCACCATCGCACCATTTGCCATCATCGAGGACGGAGCAGTGATCGGCGACGGAACATCCGTCGCATCACACGCCTTGATCGCGTCCGGTGCGCGCATTGGTGCCGGGTGCGTGATTCATCACGGCGCGGTCATCGGGCATGCCCCGCAGGATCTGAAGTATGCGAACGAGCCGACGACCTGTGAGATCGGGGACCGCACGGTGGTGCGGGAATACGCCGCGCTGCACCGGGGGACGGGGGAAGGCGGACGGACGATCGTCGGCACCGACTGCTTCCTCATGGGCTATGTCCACCTCGCCCACGACTGCGTTGTGGGGAACAACGTGATTATGGCCAATGCCGCGATGGCGGCGGGGCATGTTCTCATCGAGGATTTTGTGATTATCGGCGGCATCACTCCGATCCATCAGTTCGTCCGGATCGGCTGCCATGCGATGATCGGCGGCGGGCTCAGGGTCCCCAAAGATGTGCCCCCGTATGCGCTTGCCGGCAACGCCCCGCTCGCCTTCGAAGGACTCAATGCCATCGGCTTGCGCCGGCGGGGCTTCACGCGCGAAACGCTTGACGCGCTGGACCGCACGTATACTCTGCTCTACCGGTCCAAGCTCAACGTCTCACAGGCGCTGGAGCGCATCGCCGCCGATCCGGATCTGATGAAGGTCCCGGAAGTGCAACACTGCGTTGAGTTCATCAAAGACAGCAAACGCGGCATCATCGGAGCGCCCCGGCTGCACAATTGAACGCGTGAAAACTGACACGACATGGCTGTTTGAAGACTCCGGTTCGCGTACCGGAGTCTTTCATATGGAGCGGGACGAAGCGCTTGCCCTTGCCCTGCTGCGCGGTGACCCGGAGGCGAGGCCCACGGTGCGTCTCTATCAATGGGAGCCCTGGGCTGTGTCCCTGGGCCGCCACCAGGATGCGGAGACACTGGACCGGAATCTTCTTCACAGGGACGGCATCGATCTGGTCCGGCGCCCCACCGGCGGACGGGCCATACTCCACGCAGAAGAGCTCACGTACTGCGTGGTGATGTACGCCGGGAGGCGGAGCATCCTGCAGGTGTACAATAGCATCAGCGAAGCTCTGGTCTGTGGCCTTCGGCTCTTCGGCGTGGAAGTCACGCTGCAGAAATCACAGCCCCCGTTTGCGGAGGTGTACCGCCAACCCTCTTCCATCCCGTGCTTCACCAGCTCGGCCCGGTACGAGATCGAATGGCAAGGGCGCAAGCTCGTCGGGAGCGCCCAGCGACGCTATGCCGACGGCGAACACGATGTCGTCCTCCAGCACGGATCGATCCTCTGCGGGCCCGCTCACCGTCGATTGTGCGACTACGTGCGTGTCACGGACGAGGGGGTGAGAGAACGCATTCGCAAGGAGATGTACGAGAAGACCGTGGACCTTGCGGAGATTTCGGGAGGGGCGGTGGACGTGACACGCCTCGCCGGCTGCATTCGCAGAGGTTTTGAGATGTTCCCCATGAACCATCCGGAAGGAACCAGAATCCCATGAGCACGGCAAAGCCCGACCAACGCCACCGGGTGGTGACCACCCGTTCCGTGGTGAACATGAAGAAGACGGGGGAGAAGATCACCGCCCTGACCGCATACGACTATCTCGTGGCCCGCCTGCTGGATCAATCCGGCATCGACATCATTCTGGTGGGAGATTCCCTCGGGAACGTCGTGCAGGGACACGACACGACGCTGCCGGTGACGGTGGACGACATGATCTATCATGCAAAGGCCGTTCGCCGCGGCGCAGAGCGTGCGCTCATTGTCGTGGACATGCCGTTCATGTCATACCAGACGAGCGTCGATGATGCAGTGCGGAATTGCGGGCGGGTGATGAAGGAGGTGGGCGTCGGTGCGGTCAAGCTCGAAGGGGGCGCGCACATCGCCGAGATCGTCAGGCATCTGGTGAAGATCGGAATCCCGGTGATGGGACATCTGGGACTCACTCCACAGGCCATCAACAAATTCGGCACGTATGAAGTCCGGGCCACGGACGAGGCGGAAGCCGGGGAGCTGTTGAACGATGCGCGGGTGCTGGCGGAGGCCGGGGTGTTCAGTCTGGTGCTGGAGAAGATTCCTTCTTCGCTTGCCAGGCAGGTTTCGGAAGCGATTCCCGTCCCGACCATCGGGATTGGTGCAGGTCCGCACTGCGACGGCCAGGTGTTGGTGGTGTATGACATGCTGGGAGTGACGGAAGAATTCCGACCGCGGTTTGTGCGGCGCTACGGAGAGCTTGCGGAGGTGATGCGCGGGGCATTCCGGCAGTACATTGGGGACGTGAAGGGCGGCAGTTTTCCGGCGAAGGAAGAGAGTTACTAACGACACGGGATCGGCGGCGCAGCTCTGGCCGCAGCATGCCATAGTCGACGACCTGCATCGGGAATGCCCGCCACGGCGGACTGTGGGAAGTCAATCCGGCATGCTCGGCGTGGAGAGGCAGGAGAAACGCAGTATCACAGGTGATGAAAGAGACATGCATATCTTAGTCTGCAATGATGACGGCATTGATGCTCCCGGGATATACGCGCTGGCGGAGGAGCTGAAGAAGTTTGCGCGGGTGACGGTGATTGCGCCTGACCGGCAGCAGAGCGCGGTTGGTCATGCGATCACGATGCAATATCCGCTCCGGGTGGTTCCGTTTTCGAAGAACGGGGAGTTTTTCGGGTATGCGGTAAAGGGGACGCCGGCGGATGCGGTGAAGCTGGGGGTGAAGCGATTGATGAAGGAGATGCCTGACCTGTTGATCTCGGGGATCAATCACGGGTCCAACACGGCGATCAACATCATCTATTCGGGGACGGTATCTGCTGCGACGGAGGGGACGATTCTGGGGATCCCATCGATCGCGCTCTCGTTGACGACGTATGAAGAGTGGGATTTCGGTGTTGCGGCGCGGTTTGCAGCGAAGCTGGCGTTGAAGGTCAAGGAGAAGGGGTTGCCGAGGGGGACCTTGTTGAACGTCAACGTTCCGGCGGTGCCGGAGGAGGAGATCCGGGGGGTGAAGATCACGGCGCAGGGGCGGTCTTCGTGGGAGGACACGTTTGACGTGCGTCGGGATCCGGCGGGCCGGGAGTACTACTGGTTGACGGGAAGGATGCATGTGACGGATGAGGATCCGGAGACGGATCAGTTGGCGGTGCGGGACAAGTACATTTCGATCACGCCCATTCATTACGCATTGACGGACGAGGTACAGAGGGGTTTGATGAAGGGTTGGGGGTTGTGAGGGGGAAACTTCATTTTTCGGCGATTTCTGTTGACATTGAGGGGGGAGGT
>JADLEA010000420.1 GCA_020846365.1 Bacteroidota bacterium | reverse complement strand
TGAACGATCTTCGCGATCCGTCTTCACGGCACTATGCCCACTTGGCGTCGTTGAGCGTGATCGCCGCGTCTCTGGGCCGTCATTCTGCGGGGAGATTCGCCTTCAACAACCTGTGGACCGTCGGCGATGACGGCGGAGAAGGCTGGCAGAGGACTGTCATGGATCATTGCGTTGACGTGCTCGCGTTGTTCGGGACACGGTGGCTGGCACACGCATACGGTCCGGTGGGCACGATTGGAGAAGAACGGACGTTTCTGGGATCTCAGCCGCTCCCCGGTTATCCAGACCATAGCACCTGGCCGGGGTTTCCCGGTTGGAATACGCGGCTGAGGGAGCATTTTACGATTACGCGCGGCTATCTACCTGAAACCAATCTCCTTGTGGTCTTTCCGGTCGATACGCTCTACGGACTCGCAGACCAAAGGGCCGATGCTGTCGCTGCCGATGTGTTCACGCTTCTCCTGGCGCTTGTCGATGCGCAGTATCAACCGGATGTACTCTCACCTGCTCACGCCTCGCGCGGGCGCTGGAAGAACGGGAAGTTCGTGGTGGGAGAATCGGCATATGACGCCGTCATCGTGCCATACACGCCGCAACCCCGCAAGGCGCTGGCGTCACTTTTCCGAAAACACGAATCTCAAATTCTGCATATTGACGCTCGACCGCTGGATCCGAAAAGCGTCCTCGGGAAACTGAATGCTGTGGGCGTGGACCGGCCGGTGAGGGGACCGGAGAACGCGTGGGTGAGCGTCACCCGCCTCCCCGGAGAGTCCATTGTGTCTGTTGTTCCTTCACGTCACGGGGGATACGTCGAAGGTCCGGTCCGCCTCGGCATTGCCCAGATCGCTCTGCCGCGAACCGCCGGCCTCACGAGGGTCCGGTTCAAGGAGGGCCACGCGCCGGTCCTGCTCCCCGCGGAGAATATGCCCGGATGATCCCGGCGCCGCGCCATATTGCGAGACTTCCGGTGGAAAGGGTTGGAGGATCGCCTCCATCATACACATGTCCGGTGCAGGCCGGTGAGGGTGCTTGGCGGCGAGCGCTCCTGCTGGTGAAGACGACAACGTATCCTTTGGAAACACACTGCCGCTTTGCCGTCCACGAGGGAGGTTCGGCACCCTATACGTTCTCCCGGATGCGCTTCAATTCCTCTCCACCCGGATTGCGAGTGGGACCCTGGCCGGGGTGGAGGGGGATTCCAGACCTGCCGGAGATTGTGCTCTCGTGGGACGAAGGCCGAACGCCTGCCAGCGTGCACTTCTGGGGAGACGAGTTGGCCTGTGGGCACATGCGGGCTGTGGCGTGGCTTCCGCCGGAATGCTCTGGTACCCTCCGTATCTCCGTGTCCGATGACCGGCTTCTCCCCGACGTTGTTGACCTGTATGAGGACTCTCCCATCCAGCCGCGGCCAATTCCGGTTACGCTTCGGCGCGACCTCGTGAATGTGCATCCACGGTTGCTGGTTACCCCGGACATCGTCGCCGGCCTCGCCGGGAAGGTATCCACAACGCATCGGGCGTTCTGGAACCGGCTGTGCGCACTTGTTGATCAGCCGCAGCTTCCGGCAGAAGTCACCCCCGAATCCAAGGCACCGTCAGGGCCCGAACGGCTTCGTCCGGAAGACCGTGCCATGATCACGGCACTCCGGGCAATGGTGTTCCCCACGCCTGCAACCGTCGATCACGCCCTCGATGCGTCCAGAACGTACGTCCGGAAGACGCAGGAGCCCGACTACGAGCCGTTGAGCATCGACACGCAGGCAGGAGAGACCCTCTTTGTGCTCGTCCTGGGATACGATTGGCTGTATCATCAGATGGACGGGAGAGAGAAGGATGAAGTGCGGGCGTGGTTGTGGACGGCCGCTGCCCGCGTCAGGAAATTCCTCAACGGCGAACGCCGCGATGTTGCGCAGGCACACTATCTGGGATGTGCGCTTGGCTTGCTTGCATGCGCGTTCGTCTTCTGGGAAGATCACCCGGAAGCAAAGGACTGGGCAGCAGAGTTCCGCGGGGCGTTGGATGTGATTCTGCGCATGCTCCCCGACGACGGATTCCACCCCCACGGCGCGAACCTGTGGATCTATGAATATGGATTCCTTCTGCGGTGGCTGGAAGTGTTCCGCATCTGCGCCGGCGAAGACCTTTGGGGTGCTGTACATTGGCGACATGCATCCGCGTTTCGATCCGCAACGCTTTCACCCGATGGGCTCTATGGCATAACCTTCGGCGATCCCCAGTACCGCGTGGGCGGAGACAGCTGGTGCCACTTTTTGAGTGCCTCGCGGACGGGCACGGCGGCCGCGCAACGGACGGCCGAACTTCTGGTAGACGGTCCGCACAGCGGAGTTGATTTCAGGCATGTCCCCGCGCGGCGCCGGGTCTATGAGTTCCTCTATTTTGATCCCCTGGTTCTCCCGGGTGACTCGGGCCCGGCCATTCAGGTCTTTCAGGACGGGGGGCAGGTATACGCCAGGGGTTCCGAAGGTGCCGGCACGCTGTTCACCATGCGCGCCGGGCCGCCGATCGGGCATCAACGCTTCATGGGAGGGGAACGGGGCGGATACGGACATGCCGATCCCTGCAACGGCTCGTTCCTCTGGTTCCGTCGCGGGACATTTGCCGTTTCCGGTCCCGGCCCGACATACCGCCGGGACACGGCCCTGCACAACACCATCACGATCAATGGTCAGGGACAGATAGGCGATGGGACAGTGTGGCTTCCGGATTTCTTTCCGCCGGAGTATCAATGCTCAACACCCCGCGTGATTCTCCACGGCGGGTCAGTCTCACTGGACGTAGACCTTGCCGCATGTTACCTCCCGCACCTCGGCGTCGAGACGTGTCACCGGGCCATGTGGGTGGATCCTGACACCACCATCGCGGGGGTCGATACCGTGGCATGCAGGCACGTTTCCGACATTCAATGGAATCTCCACAGCTGGGGTGAGTTTGTACCCCTTGAATCCGGCTCCGAACTCACGTGGAAAATTCAATCTGCCGGCGAGGAACTGTCTGTATTTCTTCTTGCGCCGGACGCTGGCTCAACCTCGACAGGTCAAACCGACATGATTCCGGCGTATCCCAACGACGGCACGCGAGATCATTTTCTTCGGTGGCAGGTTCACGACACGAAGGTCAGGT
>JADLEA010000419.1 GCA_020846365.1 Bacteroidota bacterium | reverse complement strand
TGGTGGGAACGATATGCATGGACCAACTCATGGTCGCGTTGCCTCCTGAAGATCCTGTCGAGTGGGGGGATGAGGTGATACTCATCGGAAACAGCGGAAAAGAGCGTATCACTGCATGGGACGTGGCCGGCCGGATCGGGACGATCCCCTATGAAACGACCTGTGCCCTGACCCCGCGGGTTCCCCGCGAATATGAAGGTTGCACGTGAAGGAATGAAGTTGTACATTCATAGATAGTGATAGCGTGTGGTTGTTTTTTGGGGACAACTGAGCGAAAAAGGCTGCTTCGATGACGATTCTCGTTGTTGATGACGAACCGGAATACCGGCTCGTGCTTAAGAACGTGCTTCATGCGGAGGGATTCCAGGTTATCCTTGCGGAAAACGGAGAGGACGCCTACCGGAAACTCACCGAGAACACGGTAGATCTGGTGATCTCCGACATTTACATGCCGGTATTGGACGGCATCCGGTTTCACCGGATGGTGCGAGCCAACTCGCAATACGCTCAATTGCCATTCCTCTTTGTCTCAGCGTACGATGATCAGCACACTCTCGATGCGGTGAAGGATCCCCGGTACGAGGGATTTCTGCGGAAAGCGCGCCCCGTGTCGGAGATGAAAGAATGGATCAACTACCTGATGACACCCGAGGATAAACGTTCCAAGCTGCCTCCGGGAGGGGCGCGATCCCGTCTCAATCAACAGCTCCGCGGCGGAACCCACTGAGTTGTGAACAGCCGTTCTCACCTCACACAATCTCTACTCTGACCGGATATGCCTGACACCATACGTACGCCTGCGACGCTCGTGACCGGAGCGAACGGCGAAATGGGCCATGGGCTCATCGAGCGGTTGGCCGCATCGGGCGGCCACCATATCATTGCCATGGACGTGCGGCCGATTGACGACGCCCTGAGCGCCCTGTGCGGGACGACCCTTGCCGGGGACATTCTGGACTCGCGCCTGCTCGAACGGCTTGCGAGCGAGTACCAGATCCGCACCATATACCATCTGGCCGCGTTGCTTTCCACCCGCGCCGAGTTCACCCCCGAGGCAGCTCACCGCGTCAATGTGGAAGGAACCATGTCACTCCTCCGGTTGGCGATCGAACAATCCCGCTGGCAGGGGGCACCGGTGCAGTTCCTGTTTCCCAGTTCCATCGCCGTGTACGGACTCCCCTCCATTGCGGCAAAACACAGTGCGGGGAAGGTGCGCGAACACACCTGGACGCAACCGGTGACTATGTACGGTTGCAACAAGCTCTATTGCGAGCACCTGGGGCGATACTACACCCACCATTATCGGCAGCTTGCGGCAGATGCGGACAAGGCAGCCGTGGATTTCCGCGCAATTCGTTTTCCCGGGTTAATCAGTGCCGTAACCTTGCCCAGCGGCGGCACCAGCGACTACGCACCAGAAATGCTGCATGCGGCCGCGCAGGGCAAACCGTATTCCTGTTTTGTGCGGGAAGATGTCCGGATACCGTTCATGGCAATGCCGGATGCCATCACCGCGCTCCTGACGCTCCAGGGCGCGCCGCTCGCCCAGCTTACACAGACAGTGTACAATATTACAAGCTTCAGCCCGTCCGCCGGAGAGATCCGCGCCATCGCGAAGAGCGAATTTCCCGATTCCGAAATCACCTTTCTTCCGGACGACAAGCGGCAGGCAATTGTGGATTCCTGGCCGGAAGACGTAGACGACTCCGCAGCCCGCCGGGATTGGGGGTTCTCTCCGGAATATGATCAGAAGCGGGCGTTCGAGGAGTACCTGATTCCGACGATCCGCCGGCGTTACCGCTGACGGAGAAACACGGAGGCAATCGGAGGCACCAACGGACGATCAATCAACTCACGGTGTCGTAGTCTGGACGGGACTTGCCCTTGCCGTCTTCGCCGCTCTCTCTGCGCTCTTCCCGTCGGCCGTCAACTGGGGGGTCCACTTCTGGGGTTTTGTTCCGCTGCCCGTAGTTCTTCTCCCGCTCGCGCTCCTTCTCCTCGTCCTCTACGCCCCCATACAGGTGTTCATTCTTCGCCTGGTGGAAAAGACCGTCGTGTGGTGCGGGCGACTCTCCAGATCGGGACAGCTGGCGCTCTGGACAGCTGTGTGCTTGTCGGCCGTCGCCTGCTTCTGGTTCTTCCAGCAGGCAACGCACTTCCTGGGCGACGGGTATCTGGTTCTTCGCACGCTTCGTGTGGCGGCGGAAACCGGAGACATCCCGGCTTCGTTTCCGACCGCTCCATTGATCGGACTGCTTGCCGCACATCTGTTGCGTCTCCTCCATCATGCCGGAGCGGGCGACCCCGCACTTCTTGCCTGGCAGACGCTCTCGATGGGGAGCGGAATCCTGGCGATCCCGTTGTTCTGGAACCTCGCCGGTCACCTCTGGACCGATTCCCGTGAGCGCGCGCTTGGGACAACGCTTCTGCTGTTCAGCGGTTCGCTGATGCTGTTCTTCGCGTACGTGGAGACGTACCCGCTGGCGTTCGCCGGGTGCATTGCCTACGTCGGAGCAGCGCTGGGCGTACTGCGCGGCCGGGCGTCGCTATGGCTCGCTTCCACGCTCTTTTCTGTCCTGGTGTTCCTCCATGTCGGGATGATTCTTTTTGCGCCGTCTCTTCTGTATCTGTTTGTGAAGCATCTCCGGGTCCGTGGGTGGAGTCCCGTTCTGCGTGCGAGCCTTTCCATTCTTGGGGTGTCCGTGGCCGTACTGATCGTGGTGGGTTACGCCCCGAACGGCCTGGTCGCCACGTTCACGCGTGACGGTGCCTCCTATCTGCCTTTGCGATTCACGGACGCGTGGGGAAGCGCGTACGCGTTGTTTTCCCTCTGGCACTTTGTAGACCTCATCAACGCCTTTCTCCTGATCCTCCCATTTTCGCTGGTCCTTGTGGGAGGATTCTTGACAAGCGCCTTTTTGCCTGCACGCTTTCGCCATGCGGATGCAGCGTTCTGGATGTACCTTGCCGGCCCCGCAATACTCTGGCTGTTCTTCAATAATTTCGAACTTGGTCTGAGCCGGGATTGGGATCTCGCCGCACCGTTTGTGTTCGTGATCGCACTGGCAGGAGTGGTGAGCTGGAGCGAGCTCTTGGGTCCGGGCCAGGCGCGAATGCGGGGGCTCCTCATCATGGCCGTCCTGACGGGGGTACAAACCGCCGGTTGGGTTGCAGTAAACGCATCCACGGAGATGTCACTCCGCAGATTTGAGTCGCTGCTCGATTTTCGCTTCCAGTCGGAGCGTGCAGTGGCGATTGCGTTGGAAGAAGTGGGTGGGTACAGACGGGACCGGGGCGATTTCGAAGGTGCGGCGGATGCCTACGCCCAGTGTGTCGTGCTGGATTCCATGAACGCCCGAAGATGGACGTTGCTGGCGAACGCGGCAGCCATGAGCGGGAATCCCATCGCCCAGACGTCCTATGAAAAAGCCATAGCACTCGGGAGCGAGGATGCCGAGGTGTATCTGAACCTGGGCATCCTCCGGTACCGGTCCGGTGATGTTCGGGAAGGCATCAGATTCGCTCGAGAAGCCGCGGCACGGGACACCCTGAACGCGACGATTGCGTACACGCTCGGGCGCATGTACGAGGATGGTGCCCGGGATTCGCTATCGGCGCTCCCATGGTTCCTGCGTGCCGTCGAGCTGGACTCCGCGCTGGGCGATGCGTACAAGCGGGCAACGGAGTGCGCTTCGGGGGGTGCCTCGTCAGAAACGCTGCCACTTCGCCCGGACCAGTGATTGCCCTGGGTCGGGTCAACCCCGCCGGCGATGCTCTTCAAGCAGGGGGCAGGCCTATCGGAAAACATCTCCCTTCCGGATAATAGAGAAAGAACCCGCGCTTTCCGCTAACTGATTCCAGGGAGGCAGCAATGGCGACACCCAGCGCCGTGTATTCCAGTATGGTCCGGGCCGGCCGGACGACCTATTTTGTGGATGTGAAGGAAGCCAAGAACGGGAAACGGTACATGTCCATCTCCGAAAACCGTCTGGATGATGATGACAAGAAACAAAGGACAACGGTCCGGGTGTTCAAGGAGAGTGTGGACCAGTTCCGGCAGGCCGTCGAGGAGGCCAGCAAAGCCGTTACGGCCTGAGACTTCCGGCTGCCTGACCCGATTTCAAGGTTGGGTGCATCCCATGGTGTGACAGGCCCCCGGAACAGGCCACTTTTTCGCTTGAGAACAAGGAAAGGATACCATGGAACACCTGACGAAGCAGACCTTCATGGAAAAGGTCTTCAATTTTGAGAGCAACCAGGACTGGAAATTTGAGGGAAATCTCCCCTGCATAATCGATTTCTATGCCGATTGGTGTGCTCCGTGCAGAATGGTCGCGCCTATCCTGGAAGATCTGGCGAAGGAATTTGACGGCAAACTCAACGTGTACAAGATCGACACGGAGAAGGAGCAGGAACTTGCCGCCATGTTCGGTATCCGGAGCATACCTTCGCTGCTTTTCGTTCCGCTGGAAGGGAAGCCTCAGATGGCGGCGGGCGCACTTCCGAAGGAAGCCTTCAAAGATGCAATCAAGACGGTTCTTGGTGTGAACTGATACTTCCGGCCGCCGTCGGTCTTGTCGCCGATGACGGATGCGATGCATCAGTGAACGGTTCGGCGTGAGCGCAGAAAAGGTGCGCGCTCACGCCGCTTCATTTTGTCCACGTCTCTCTGCTGCCTCCTGTTGCCTGCAAGGAGTGCCGCCGTCCCTGCTGCCTGCCTTCCTGTCCCCACCTCTCCCGGACCCGGAGAGCATTGCCCTCTCACCCGGTTGAGGATTCCCATGGATTTTGGTATCTTGTGCCGCACACCCGGCGCGTGAACCGGATAGTCCGTCTTCATAAACAGTTCGAGGAGAACCACCTTGGGTACCCTGCGTTGCATTTGCACTGCACTGTCAGTCGTTGCCATGTTGTTGTTGGCGGGGTGCGGCCAGACGAAGACCGTCACACGGGTAGAGCCGGACGCCGCGATCGATGTCAGCGGGGAATGGAATGACACCGATTCCCGTCTTGTGGCCGAGGAAATGATCAGGGATGTCGTGGGCAGGCCCTGGCTGGGAGATTTCAGAGGGACGAAGCAACGGTCGCCGGTCCTCATCGTGGGGACGGTACGCAACCGGACTGCGGAACACATTGCGACGACCGCATTCATCAAGAATCTTGAGCGGGAGCTTATCAACGCGTCGCAAGTGGAGTTCGTTGCCAACAAGGAAGAACGGGAAGAGGTCCGGGAAGAGCGCGCCGATCAGCAGGAGTATTCCTCGGCGGAAACCCTGAAGAAGTTCCAGCAGGAGACGGGGGCCGACTTCCTGCTCCGCGGGGACATTACCTCCATCATCGATCAGGACGGCGGGACTCGCGTCAAGTTCTATCAGGTGAATCTCGAACTGGTGAATATCGAGACGAACAAGAAGGTCTGGGTGGGGGAGAAGAAGATCAAGAAGCTGGTTACGCAAGACAGCACCAAGTTCTGACCCTTCCATGCAACACGCTCACCGGCGCGTGAAGGCGCTCTGGATCTGGTTGCCGGCGCTTTCACTCTTGCTGAGTTCGTGCGGCATCTCGACCGGATTCTACAAATCCCTTGATGCGGATGTCGCGACGGGCGACTATGGGGATGCGCTCGGGACGGTCCGGGATCACCGGGAGGCCTACGGCGACAAGAGTTCCGTGCTCTACCATCTGGACATGGGACTTCTCCACCACTACGCCGGCCAGACGGATTCATCCACGGCATACCTCCTTGCCGCGGAGCGGGAGATCGAAGAGCTCTACACCAAGAGCATCTCCCTCGAGGCGATGTCCCTGCTGCTGAATGACAACGTCCTTCCATATGAAGGCGAGGATTTCGAGAAGGTCCTCGTGAATGTCTTCCTCGCGCTGAACTTCGCGGAGAAGGGGGAGGAAGATGAGGCGGTGGTGGAAGCGCGGAAAGTGGATCTCAAGCTCCGCGAGTACGCGCGGCAATACGAAGGAAAGAACGCGTACCAGGAAGATGCCTTTGCGCGATATCTCGCAGGCGTCCTCTACGAATCAACCGGCGAGATCAACGACGCATTCATTTCCTACCGCAAGGCGCATGAGGCCTATGAAGCATACGCAACCCGGTTCGGCACGACGGCGCCGGACTGCCTCCTGGACGACCTTGTGCGAACTGCCGAACAGCTGGGCTTCACCGAAGATGCGTTGCACTACCAGGAACTCGGGGGGAAAGCGTTCAACCGGTCCGGCCTCCCGGCAGGAAGCCTGGTCGTTATCACCTATGCAGGGCTGAGTCCCCTCAAGACCGAGGTGCGTTCGTCGGTGTCCATCCCGGATGACGACGGGACGATTCACACGTTTCAGATCGCCCTCCCGAAATTCACCCCGCGCTATGCAGGGTCGCGCACGTATGCCGTCAATGTTCGCAGGGACCGAGATTCTCTTGTCGTCGGTTCGGCGGTCACGCAGGTTGCAGAAGATGTGACGGCCATTGCATCCCGTGTGCTCGACGACCGGTTGGCGCTGGTGTATCTCAAGAGCGGAGGAAGGGCTCTGCTCAAGTTTCTGGCGGCCGAGAAGGCCAAGGCAGCGATCAAGAAGAGCGGCGGGGGTAACGAATCGGGTGAACGCAGCGGCAATACGCTCGCCAACATCCTCGGGAGCCTTGCGCTGGACATCGTCATCGGCGCAACGGAGCAAGCGGACGTGCGGACATGGCGCACCCTTCCCGCCCAATTTCAGATGTCCCGCCTGATGCTGCAACCGGGGACGTACTCGGTGGGGGTTGAATCAAGTGACGGAGGGTATTCCCTCCCCGCAGAAGCGGTCACCATCCGCGCGGGGAAAACTACGTTCCTTCTTGTCGATGACATCCGGTGACCTATGAAAACCACTGCTCCGGTTGACGAAGTCTATCGCATTGTCCACACCGACCACCACGATCCTTTCCGCGTTCTGGGCATGCATCCGGTGACGGTGAAAGGCAAAAAGGGGGTGGCCATCCGCGCGTTCCTTCCCGAAAGCGAAAAGGTGTTTGTCGTGCCGGATGGAGGGGCTGCGCCGCAAGCCGAGATCGAACTCACCAGAGTCCATGACCTGGGTTTCTACGAAACGGTGATCTACGGAAAAACGGAGCCCTTTCCCTATCAGCTCAAGAAGATCATGCCGGATGGCGCGGTGGAGGTCTTCCATGATTCGTACTCCTACCTGCCGACCCTGACCGATGTGGATGTCTACCTGTTCAACGCGGGGAGCCATCACCGCATCTACGAAAAACTTGGGGCGCACTATGCCGTCGTAGCGGAGGTAGGCGGCGTGCAGTTCGCCGTCTGGGCTCCGGGGGCGCGGAGCGTGAGCGTCATCGGGGAGTTCAACAAGTGGGACAGACGCAGCCACGCCATGCGGGTGCTGGGATCGTCCGGGATCTGGGAGATTTTCATCCCCGGCCTCCCGGAAGGCGTGCTGTACAAGTTTCAGGTAAAAACGCAGACCGGCTATATCATGGACAAGACCGATCCCTACGGCTGCGAGATGGAAGTCCGGCCGCGCACCGCGGCACGCGTCAACTTTCTCGGGGAGCATGCGTGGCATGACGCGGAGTGGATTGAACGGCGCGGTCGCGGAGGACAGCTCGGTCAACCCTTCGCGGTGTACGAAGTCCACCCCGGCTCCTGGCAACGGGGAGAACACGACCGGTGGCTCACCTACAGAGAGCTCGCCGATCGTCTCATCCCGTATGTCCGTTCGACGGGCTTCACGCACATCGAACTCCTCCCGGTCATGGAACACCCCCTTGATGCCTCCTGGGGGTATCAGGTTACGGGATACTTCGCGCCGACGAGCCGCTTCGGCTCCCCGCAGGATTTTATGTGGTTCGTGGACCGTTGTCATCAGGAGGGGATCGGGGTCATTCTGGATTGGGTGCCGGCGCATTTTCCGCAAGATCCCCACGCGCTGGCGCTGTTCGACGGGACGCATCTGTATGAGCATGCAGATCCCCGGAAAGGCCTGCATCAGGACTGGGGAACGTTCATCTTCAACTACGGCAGGCTTGAAGTCAGGAACTTTCTGCTCAGCAATGCGCTGTTCTGGATCGATCGCTATCACATCGACGGTCTCCGCATAGATGCTGTCGCCTCCATGTTGTACCTGGACTATTCCAGGAAAGCCGGGGAATGGATACCGAACCAGTACGGAGGCCGGGAGAACCTCGAGGCGATAGATTTTCTCCGGGAGCTTAACCGGGTTACGCATGAATACTTCCCGGGGGTCCTCACGATTGCCGAAGAATCCACGGCCTGGCCCGGGGTTACGGCACCGATCCAGCACGGAGGACTGGGCTTCGACATGAAATGGAACATGGGGTGGATGCACGACATGCTGGAGTACTTCGCGCATGAGCCCGTCCATCGCTCCTACCATCACAACAACCTGACCTTCGCGCTCCTCTATGCCTTCACAGAGCACTTCATTCTCCCGCTCTCACACGATGAGGTCGTTCACGGGAAACGCTCCCTCCTGAGCAAGATGCCGGGGGACATGTGGCAGCAATTCGCCAACCTCCGGCTCCTGCTGGGTTTCATGCTGGGATTCCCGGGTAAGAAGCTTTTGTTCATGGGAGGCGAGTTCGGACAGTGGGACGAGTGGACCCATGACCGGAGTCTGGATTGGCACCTTCTGGACTACGAGACCCACAAGGGTGTACACCGATGGATGCAGGACGCCCTCCACCTGTACGGTTCCCGGCGTGCTCTGCACGCGGTGGATTTTCACTATAGCGGATTCACGTGGGTGGATTTCCACGACAGTGCGGGGAGCATCGTATCGTTCGAGCGCTCCGCCTACGATCCGGAGGACGTGATAACGGTGGTCTGCAACTTCACGCCGGTTCCCCGCCAGCAATACCGTATCGGGGTCAGGACAGCGGGCTGGTACAAGGAGCTCCTGAACAGCGATGCTGAGCGATATGGCGGCAGCAATGTCGGGAATGCCGGAGGGGTGGAGGCCGAGGCAGTCCCCTCACACGGCCGTCCTTATTCCGTTTCGCTTACCCTTCCGCCGTTAGCCGTGCTCTTCATGAGCCGGATGGACCTAAAATCATGACGTACGCCTGAACTTTGGGGATGGTTTGATGGTTTAAGAGTATGATGAAGAAAACGCAGAATTCGCAAATATCACACTAAACACGTGCCGCCCAAAACTATGCACAAAACTGTGCTCTCCACGGTCGACGTGGCCCGGCTTTTCAATGTCACCGAAACGACCGTGAAGAGGTGGGCCGATGAGGGGACGCTGAAATGTCAGAAGACTCCGGGCGGGCACCGGAAGTTCCAGATCCGGAACGTTATAGCATTCGCTGAGGAACAGAAGTTTGAGCCAATCGGCGCACTTACGCTTCCCGGGCAGGAAGGCACGGAGTCCGCTGCGCAGGTCGCCATACTCAAACGCGACTTCGCCGTGCTGGTCCGCCAGTTTGTCGAGAAGGCGCTGTCGCCCGACCGTACCGACCTGTACATCTTCTTTTCGTATTTGTACGAGCACCGCATCGCGCTCTGGGAAATCTATGATCTCGTATTGAAGCCGGGTATGCAGGAGATCGGAGACAAGTGGGCCAGGGGCGAGATCGGGGTGAATCAGGAGCACCGCGCTTCCTATGAGACGCTGGATGCGCTGGCGAAACTGCAGAACGAAATTCTCGTCAAACCGCCCACCGATGACTCTGTGCTCTTTGCCTGTCTGGGCGATGAACTTCACGAAATCGGATTGCGCTGCGCCGCGTACCTCTTCGAAGCCGAAGGATGGCAAACGCACTACCTCGGCGCGCGTACGCCGCTCGACGCAATCCTCAGCGCAGCCCGGGAGCTTCAGCCGACGGTTGTTGCTGTCTCCATCACGCACGCCCGGAAGGACAGCGATCTGACAGGCCAGTTGCGCCGCATCGCAGATGCCGTCAAGGCGATGAACAGCAAGGTCATCGTCGGCGGAACAGGAGTCCCCGCAGATCTCCACGGCTGTGCATGGCATCACGGCGTGGTACAGTCCAGCCGCGAACTTCTGACGTTCATCGAAGAACGTGCGACCGAGCGCCGCATCCGCCGTGCCGAATCCCTTTAGTGCCCTGCGGCGCGGCCGTTCTCTTCATCCCGTTCTCTCCGCTTCTCCCATCAACGCTGTTCGGAGATCATGCAATCGACCACGAGTTTGCACCCGGAGGTGAGTCATGAAGGTCGTTCTCGCAGGCGCCACGGGTTTTCTCGGCACCTACCTTGTACAGCAGCTTGTGGCTCGTGGTGACAGTGTTACGATACTCACCAGAAGATCGGCGTCCGGCAGGCCGGACCCTCCTGCAGGAGTGCGGTATGTGATCTGGAATGGGGAGAGTCAGGGAGAGTGGAAAGAGACTCTTTCGGGCGCTCAGGCAGTGGTAAACCTCTCCGGCGAATCGATGGCAGGGGGGCGGTGGACGCGGGCCAGGAAACAGCGCATTCGTTCAAGCCGCATAGGTCCCACCAGGGCTCTTGTTGAGGCGATGAGAAGCATGACGGAACCGCCAGCGGCACTGATCAATGTATCGGCTGTCGGGTACTACGGTTCAACCGGAGACACTCCGGCTATGGAAACTGAAGGCCCGGGATCCGGATTTGTGGCGGAGACCTGCGTGCTCTGGGAAGCGGAAGCGCGTGCTGCCGCCGAGTTCGGGGTGAGAGTTGTCCTCCCTCGCCTGGGTGTGGTTCTCGGCAATGATGGCGGAGCCCTGCCCAGAATGACGTTACCGTTCAGATTCTACGTCGGGGGACCGATCGGATCCGGTAAGCAGTGGTTCCCCTGGGTGCATAGGGCAGATATCGTCGGCGCGATCCTCATGTGCCTGGACAACGATGGCGTCTCCGGACCGATAAATGTCGTGGCACCGGAGTCAGTCACGATGGTCTGGTTCAGCAAGACCCTGGGAGAGGTTCTGGGACGACCTTCGTGGATGCCGGTTCCGGGAGCAGCCCTCCGCGTGGCCCTGGGAGAAATGTCCGGGATGATTCTTGAAGGAAGACAGATTGTCCCGGGTCGGCTGCTGGATCTGGCGTATCCCTTCGCATATCCGAAGCTTCTTGGAGCGCTGAAGTCCCTGTACGCTTGACTCTCACGGCCTGTTGAAGGAGCGCGTCGATGCCTTGACGCGTTTGTCTCACGTGCAGCAGACCGCAAGGAACGAGTTGAAGTCCGCGTTCCTTTTCCCTATGTTTCATTTCAGCATTTGGCGGGAGGTACTCCCGCATTCTCTCAGCCGCCGGCTGCGGTGACACGCAGGTGGCGTACCTTGTTCCGAACCCAAAGGCGATGGTACGATGAAGACCGGTCTACGGGGAATGCTTCCCCAATCCCTCCGCTTGTTCCTACGAAAAATCTACTATGCGCCGAAAGACCTCATTGAAACGGTGAGAGGAAACCGGTCCGGACTCATCCCGCCGACGAGGATGATCAAGAGCATTGGCGGCGGGGATTTCCGAAAGGGGGGCGAAGAGTTCCTCAAGCTGTTCATTGAACTCGGAGGTCTTCAACGAACGAGTGCCGTCCTGGATGTGGGTTGTGGCGTGGGCAGAATGGCCATCCCGTTGACGTCCTGGCTGGACGCAACCGCGCGGTACGAGGGTTTCGACATCACGCCCGAGGAGATCCGATGGTGTCAGAAAAACATCACTCCGAAGTTCCCGAATTTTCATTTCCGGCATTCCGACGTGTACAGTCATGTGTACAACCCCACAGCCAAGACCAGGGCGAGCGAGTACCGGTTTCCCTTCGGCGATGGAGAGTTTGACTTCGTCTTTCTTACGTCGGTCTTTACGCACATGCTGCCCGCGGATCTGGAGAATTACCTTGCCGAGATTGCGAGGGTGCTAAAGCCGGGCGGGAGAAGTTTCATCACCTATTTCCTTCTGAATGATGAGTCCCGGGAGCTCCTGAGGCAGGGGCGGAGTACGCTGGATTTCAAATTCCAGCTGGAGGGCTGCATGACAACGGATACGGAAGCCCCCGAATCCGCCCTTGCGTACAGCGAGGAATCCGTCAGGTCCCTCAATACCAGGCACGGCCTCAACGTAGGGTCAAGGATATGGTACGGGTTCTGGTGTGGTCGGTCAGAGTTTACTTCGTATCAGGATATCGTCGTTTCGACTAGGATCTGACGCGTCAGTTGTTGTCCAAACCCGCCGAAAGTCGACCGGGCGTCTGCGTTTCTTTCTTACGCGATTTTTCTGTATATTTCCCTCAACACAAACAACCGCGCCGTAGACTTGTCACTCCCAATACCCTGCCGGAGGCCGGTTTTCCCTCCGGCCCTGTCGTTATCCGTAGTTCATGACCTGACTTCTTTGAGCCTTGAACAATGAGCACAAAGGACAACCCACAGAGCGAGAAACTCCTGAGCGGATTCCCTCCGGCCACTCCCGAAGCATGGCGTGCCGCCGCGGAGAAACTGCTTAAGGGAGCGCCGTTTGAAAAGAAACTGGTCACCCGGACTCACGAGGGGATCGACCTGCAGCCCATATTCACAGAGGCCAGCCGGAGCGGGGGATCCAAAGATGCCCCGGACCCGGGACTTCCCGGATCATATCCGTACCGCCGCGGTTCCAGGGCTCCGGTCCAGGCGCCGCACCCCTGGCTCGTGGCGCAGGAATTGCCGTACCCGACGTATGAAGAACTTCACGCCGCGCTGAAGGATGATCTGGAACGGGGGCAGAACGCCGTGGTTCTCTCGCTTGACCGGGCCTCCCAACTGGGTCATGATCCCGATCAGGCGGACGTCTCGCATGTCGGTTGCGGTGGCGTTTCGATTGCTTCCATTGCCGGGTTCGGGAAGGCGCTGGACGGCATTGATCTTTCGCAGTTCCCGCTGCTAGTCGAGGCGGGGACCGCCGGTCCGCTCTTTCTGGCGATCGCCGCCGCGCATGCACGGCGGAAGAAGATTCCTACGGACG
>JADLEA010000418.1 GCA_020846365.1 Bacteroidota bacterium | reverse complement strand
CGGAAACGCTTACAAGGGCACGACGAATACGGGGCACAGCTGCTCCTATACTGGACGAATATGAACGTGGGTCTCACCATCGGCGACCGTGACTCTCCCTTCAGCGACCAGGCGCAGGGCCTCAGGGAGGATATGATGTTCCATCTCGAGCACCCGCGCCGCAAGACTTTCCGGCGAATCGGTGTCAAGCACGGGCACCGTCCGTTGCAGGACGATCGGTCCGTGATCATACACCTCATCCACAACATGGACGGTCGCCCCGGTCAGGGCTTCGTGCGATGCAAGCACGGCCTCATGGACGCGCGATCCGTACATACCCTTCCCGCCGAACTTGGGCAGGAGGGCGGGGTGGATATTGAGGATACGGTGGCGAAATGCCGTTACAATCGGGGCAGGGAGGTGCTTCATGTACCCCGCGAGCACGATCAGGTTTGTTCCCGCTGCGCGGAGGGCGGCAAGCATGTCCGCCACGAACGATTCCTCTGAAGCGTACTGCTTCCTGCTCATGTGGCGGTACGGAAGTCGTGCGGCGCGTGCAAGGTCGAGGATGCCGGCATCCGAAGCATTGCTCACGACAAGAACGATACGGGTTTCCGGCAACCGCCCGTCAGCGATTGCGTCCAGTATCGCTTTGAAGTTGGATCCCCGCCCCGACCCGAACACGGCAATATCGAGCATGGCATCATTGTAGCACAATTTTGACAGAGTTTCAACCGGCCCTCAGCGCACAGTGGCCTCAAGATATTCCAGCGTATGTGCGCCGACATTGACGCGGGCCCGTATGCCCATGGGGATCGTCAACTTCCGGGATTCATGACCAAAGGGGAGATGCGCGAGGAACGGCGTGGGGATCGTCGCGCCGATCTCCCTGAAAATCTCGTCCAGACTCAGGGTGGGTTTTGCGGGGTCTTTCGGTCCGCAGTCCGTGAACTGCCCTCCCAGGATGGCCTGTGCCTGCTCCAGAACCCGGGCGTGGCGAAGCTGTGTCATCATCCGGTCGATCCTGTACGGCTCCTCATCGATGTCTTCAAGGAAGAGGAGAGCATCCGCAAAGGCCGGCTGGTGCACGGTCCCGAGAATCGCGACAAGATGTGCGAGGTTTCCGCCCAGAAGCCGGCCGGCACCTTTTCCGTCCCTCACGACCAGGGCCGGTTCATCCGCCGGTACGACCTGCCCGATCTTCTTTGGGGAGGTCAGCACCTTCCAGAACAGCTCTTCCGTGAAGGCGTCCAGGGGATCGGCCATATCCACCCCCAGCATTGGTCCCTGGAATGTCACGAGGCCGCATTTCTTCCAGAGGGCAAGCTGCAGGGAGGTGATGTCGCTGTATCCCACGAAGATTTTCGGGTGACGGGCGATCAGGCGATAGTTGACGAGGGACAGCAGGCGTGGCGTCCCGTATCCGCCCCGGATGCAGACAATGGCTTTGACCTCCGGGTGCGCGAACATGTCGTGAAGGTCAGCCACCCGCTCTTCATCCTTGCCCGCCAGGTATCCGTAAGAGTTCAAGATGTGTTTTCCGAGCAGGGTGCGATACCCGAGACGTTCAAGATATGCGACGCCCTTTTCAATGCGCGCCGCGTCAACGATGCGGCTTGCGGGGGAGATGATGCCGATGAGATCGCCGGGTTTCAGTCGGGATGGCTTCAGAGGTTCCACGAGTTCTCCAGGAATGGATGTGGGAAGATGTTCTCTATAATACAGAGAGACGGGTGCAAATGCAAAATGAAGGGCCCGTTTTTCCTTGACTTTCCATGTGGATGCGGTTATGTTGCGATTCAGCATGAAGACCGCTATCGACCCCCACAGCCGGAACCGGCTGCGATACAATGTGCTGCTAGAAACGCTTTCGGATGATCAATTTCATGCTCTCGAGCGGAAGTTGACACGGCACAGCTATCTTCCGGGGGAGACGATCATCGAAGATGAGGGGTACGGAGATGAAGTCTTCTTCCTGACGGAGGGCCGGGTGCGTATCACCAAGCAACCCGAGGCGGGTGAGGAGGAGCTTCTGGCGCTCCTGCACCCGGGGGATTGTTTTGGGGAGCTTGAGCCGATCGCCAGCCGGCCACGGTCAGCGCGCGTGTCCGCTATGGAGAACTGTGTTGCCTATGCATTGCACAAGGCAGATTTCGAGCACCTCCTGTTTCAGACTCCCGCGCTCGCTGTCCGCCTGCTCCAGGTGCTGAGCATACGGTTGCGCGCCCTGAACAACCACTATATTGCGGAACAGAGCCGCAAGAACCGGCAAAACCGGCAGGAACTCCAGACCCTGGAACGGCTGATCGAGGCCGCGAAGAGCCTGAACTCGACGCTCGACCTCAACAAGCTCCTGGATATTCTTCTGGACATCGCGCTGGGCATCGTGGATGGTGACCGCGGCACGGTCTATATCCTGGACGAGGTGAAGCAGGAGCTATGGACGCGGGTGGCAAAGGGACTTGACGGCGCAAGCCGGGTCACGATCCGGCTCCCTCTGGGAAAAGGGATTGCGGGATATGTTGCCGCAACGGGCGACACGATCACGATTGCCGACGCATACCTGGATCCGCGGTTCACGCCGGAGTTTGACCAGCAAACCGGTTACCGGACACGATCTATTCTGTGCATGCCGATACGCACAAAGGAAGGGAACATCATCGGGGTGTTCCAGTTGCTGAACAAGCATGAGGGGGTGTTTACGGATGAGGATGCTCACATCATGAACGCCCTCTCCATTCATGCTGCGATTGCACTGGAAAATGCGCGCCTTGTTGAACAGGAGCGACAGAAGATACGGATTGAGCAGGACCTTCTGGCGGCGCACGAAGTCCAGATGAGCCTCCTTCCGTCGCACGTCCCGGTCGTCCCCGGGTATGAGTTCGCGGCTGCAGCGCTCCCGGCGCGGAACGTGGCGGGGGATTTCTATGATTTCATCCGGTTGGACACGCACCGGTTGGCCGTCAGCATGGGAGATGTCTCGGGGAAGGGTCTGCCCGCGGCGTTGCTCATGGCGCACACCCAGGCATCCGTCCGTGATGTCGCACACGAAACGCCGGGCGCGGCAACCTGCACGTCGATGCTCAACGAACGGCTCGTCCTCAGCACGTCGCCGGAAAAATTCGT
>JADLEA010000417.1 GCA_020846365.1 Bacteroidota bacterium | reverse complement strand
TTGCCCACGACCACCTCCTGCGTGCCGAACGTGAACCAGCGGCCGGCGGAGAGACGGACCTGGGAACGCAGTTGCAGTCCTTCCGGCGAGATACCGCGCACCGAAATGTTCCCCATATCGTTCGAGCCGCGCTTCAGGAGATTGATGATGACGTAGGTCTCGGTCGAAACGAACGGCTTGCCGTCGGGCCGTAGCGCACCCTCGGGAAACGTCTTGATCAGGTTCGCGTGGTCCCGTTCGATCTGGCTGACCAGCTCCGACGTCGCCGATTTCCGGAGGACGATGGCGTTGTCCTCGGACCCGGTTTCGATGAGCGTGTTTTCCACGCCCCTCGAGAGCATCAGCACGGAGGCGAACACGAACGCCACGAGCGCGATACCCGCGAGCGTGAGCAGGGTCGTCAGTCTGCGGGCCCAGAGGCTCCGCCATGTGTAGGCAAAGGGGATTTTCATGCGCTTATCCTATCGCTCGAAGTCCTTCTGCGATGCTTGTCCGCAGGGTGCGTATCGTCGGGAACAGCGCGGCCACGACGCCGGCCAGGCCGGCGACAAGGGCCGCGAGTATGATCGTGATGATCTCCACGTTGAACACCGGGAAAAACGTCGGGAACATGGATGCGAACCCCCCGGCGATGGGAAAGGTCAGTGCGAGTCCGAGTGCGCCGCCAATGCCGGCAATCAGCAGGGATTCCCCCGCTATCAGTCCGATGATATGCAGGGGGGAGAACCCGATGGTCTTCAACACGGCGTATTCGGTGGTACGCTCGCGCGCGGCCATGACGATCGTATTTGCCAGGACCAGGAGAATGATGCCGATGATGATGACCGAGACAACCTCAAGGGAATCGATGATGGCACTGGACATGGAGACGAACCCCTGCTGGAACTCGCGCTCGGTCTCGGTCTTCGTCCCGGCACGCGAATTGAGATACATCGCGTCTATGGTGCGTGCCACCTCGGTCATGCGCGCGGGGTCGTCCACGATCAGAATGTACCACCCGACATTTCCCTCGCGGCTGGGTTGGAGTTCCTTGATCCTCTCGTCCAGGTATTTCCAGTGGAAGAGCATCTGGGTTTCATCGGTGCTCGCGTCGCGCCCCGTGTAGAAGCCGCGCACCACAAAATCCCATCTGCCGGGGTAGATGTCGCCTTCAACCGTGATGATGTCGCCCACTTTGAAGCCATGCTCGTTGGCGATCTTCCGCCCGACCAGGCAGGCGTTCCTCTCGGCTCTGAACGCCTTGAGGTCCTCCGGCGTCACGATGAACTCGGGGTAGGCATCGAAATACGTCTCGGGATCGATGGCCATCCGGGGGAAGAAATTCTTGAAATCGGCTGCGTCCTTGTAGACTCCCTGGAACCAGTTGGCGTAGGAGACCGTCTTGACGCCGGGCACGCGGGCGATCTGATCTTTGTACGCGTAGGGAAGGGGAAAGATGAAGGAAACGGAGGCCCGGGTGATCATGCGGTTGGCCGCCGATGCCTCCACGCCGTACGACCAGGCCGTGACCACGGTCCGGAGAAAGCCGAACGACATGACCGCGATAGCGATGCCGAGGATCGTCAGGAACGTGCGCAGTTTGTGCCGCAGGGCGTTTTTCAGGACAAGTTTGAGAACGAACATGGCGTGCTCCTCAGGTCAACTCGCCTTTGTCCAGGTGTTTCACCTGGTGTGCTTTCTCCGCGGCACGAGGATCGTGCGTGACCATGACGATGGTCTTCTTGAACTCCTTGTTCAGGCGATCGAGCAGTGTCATGACCTCCGACGCGGAAACGCGGTCCAGGTCGCCCGTCGGCTCGTCAGCCACGAGCACCGTCGGATCGGTTACCAGCGCCCGCGCGATGGCCACGCGCTGTTCCTGGCCGCCCGAGAGCTGCTTCGGATAGTGCTTCATCCGGTCGGCGAGCCCGACCAGTTTGAGCGACGCTTCAACGTGTTCGCGACGCTGCTTCTTGGAAAGGTTGGTCAGCAGAAGCGGCAGCTCGACGTTCTCGAACGCCGTGAGGACGGGGAGCAGGTTATAAAACTGGAAAATGAAGCCCACGTTGTTCGCGCGCCACTTTGCCAGCCCCGACTCGTTCAGCGTCGAGATATCCGTTCCGTTGACCTTGATCGATCCCTTGTCCGGTTTGTCGATCCCCGCAATCAGGTTCAGAAGCGTGGTCTTCCCCGAGCCGGAGGGGCCCATGAGCGCCATGAACTCCCCCTCGGGCACCGTAATGCTGATGTCATTCAGCACGGGGACGAGCAAAGAGTCGCGATGATACGATTTGGACACATTACGGACTTCAATCATAAGGACTCCGCACTTGACACGGTGGAATTACCGGGCTTTGACTTTGACTCTTGTGCCCGCAGTGAGATTCGGTTCGGGGCGCAGAACGACCTGGTCGCCTGCTGTCAGCCCTTCCTGGATGACGATGCGGTCGCCGAGTGTTCCCCCCACGGTGACGGGTGATTCGATGATCGTTTCATCCTGCACTCTCAACACAAGGTGTCGGTCGTCGCGCCTGGCTACGGCGCTGATCGGAAGCGTGAGGACGGGGAGGTTTGCTGCCGTGGTCTGTCTGGGTTCTTCCGAGAGGAACATGACTTTTGCACTCATCTCCGGAAGCACACGTTCATCTTTTTGGCGGAAGGCAACTTTCGTAAGCACGGTGGCCTTCGCGCGGTCTGCCGTCGGGACGATCTTGTGGACGACGCCGCTGTACCGCTGTTCGGGATATGCGTCCAGCGTGATCTCGCACGGCTGGCCCGGGCGCACCCGTATGATGTTCGATTCGGACACGTCGGCTTCGACCTGGAGGGAGTTCATGTCGGCCATCGTGACGACGGCTCCCCGGGAGTTGGCGGATGAGGCGAAGGGGGCAACGACTTCGCCGACGTCGGCATCCTTCGTGAGCACCGTGCCATCAAACGGAGCCCGGATGCGGGTGTTTTCCACCTGAACTTGAGCGGCGCTCACCGTTGCCTCGGCATAGCGTATGTTGGCTTCGACGCGCGCAAACCGTGCTTGGGCGGCATCAAGTTCTGCCTGGGACGACAGGTTCGACGCATGCAGCCGCTGCTGCCGCTCCAGCGTAAGCTTTGCATCCTCGTAGTCGGCCTTTGCAACGGCAAGGTTGGCCTCGGCTTGGCGGAGTGCCGCGAGCACATCCTGGTCCTCAAGGCGTGCGATGACTTCCCCCTTCTTCACCCGATCACCCTCCTCGACGCCGAGGAATACCAGACGCCCGGTTCCTTTGGACGCCACTGCCGCCTTCACCTGTGCCACGACATAGCCGTTCGCCGTAAGGACCGCATTCATCTGTGCGGGCGAGGTGAGCGTGGCGGTGGTCAGCTCCACTTCCAGCGCTCCGGCCAGCGCAGGGCCGAGCAGAAAATAACCGCCGAGGCCGAGCAGGACAACGATGACCGGAACGACGATCTTCCATGGTACGCCCCGGGGGCCTTCTTCCGGTTCATGTATGTCGCGCTTGATGCGCAAGGCGGAGAGATCCGCCTTCTCAGTGGTCGAGGTCATTGGGAGTGAGACGTCTGGAGTTGAGAAACTTGTCCGGCGGCGTAACTTTACCGGCATCATTCCTTAAACGAGTGGCCTGGAGGGAAAGTTTCAGGGTTCCAGAGATTTCTTGTAAGCCCACTCTATATAAGGAAGTTCAAGGACGGTGCGGGCCGTCATGGGAAGGGGTTTTCGCTTCATCGTGGTAAAACCCATTCCGGTCTTCTTCTCTGCCGGGGGAGGCGGAGGCGGCTTATACTCGGGAGAATTGAACATGGGTTCTCCCTGTTCACGCTCCACGATCAATGTTGTCCCGTCGGGATGCGTTTCGGACGGCGGGTAGGTGTATACCGAATAGATCCCTGTCCACACCGCAAAAACCACCCAGAACGCGCCGGCAAGGGCGGCGATGACCACCAGGATGAATAAGCGTTTCAGCCACTTCATGTGCAGGTTCCTTGTGAGGTGTGACTCCTCAGTCTGCGGTTTCTTTACTCTCCGGTCTTGGCCCGCAGGGTGTCGGTCAGCGCATAGATGAAGAGCAGGATGAATGCAACGAGACCGGCAACCTCTGCGAGTTGCGTTTCCGGCCACCCCGGGATCATCCACTCCACTCCGCCAAACCTCAGAAAGGCGCTCAGGACTCCAAACAGGGACCCTCCGGCAATGAAACCTGACGCAATCAGCGTTCCGCGCGAGAGACGGGCGTTGTTCAGTTTTTCATCCTTTGACCGTGAGGTCACCCACCATGCCAGCAACCCTCCCACCAGGAGAGGTGT
>JADLEA010000416.1 GCA_020846365.1 Bacteroidota bacterium | reverse complement strand
GTACATCGGGATGGAACTGGGTACCGTGTATGCTGCGCTCGGCAGCAAGGTCGTCGTTGTCGAAGCACTCCCCAATGTCCTCACCGGCGCCGATCAGGATCTGGTCCGGCATGTTCTGCGACGGGCAGCCAAACTCTTCAAGGAGATCCGGACCGGGGTGAAGGTATTGAAGATGGCGACCGCCGGGAAACAGATCAGCGTGTCCCTTGAGATGAACGGAGAGAAGCGCGATGAGCTGTATGATGCGGTGCTCGTATCGGTGGGGAGGACGCCCAATTGCACCGACCTCGGCCTTGAGAACACGCGTATTACCCTCGACGAGAAGGGCTTCATCAAGGTGAACAGCCGTCAGGAAACATCCGACCCGAATATTCTCGCGGTGGGCGACGTCGTGGGCGGACTCATGCTTGCGCACAAGGCATCGAAGGAAGCGCGCATTGCGGTCGAGACGATTATCGGTGAACAGCATGCCGCAGATGGGGCGATCATTCCTGCGGTGGTCTTCACGGATCCCGAGATTGCCTGGGCAGGCATGACGGAATCCGAGGCCCGGGCATCAGGCCGCGCCGTGGAAATCGTTAAGTTTCCGTGGACAGCTTCGGGCAGGGCACTCAGCTTTGACCGCACAGACGGCTTGACGAAGCTGATCATCGACCCGGAATCGGAGCGGATCCTGGGCGTGGGGATAGCCGGTGCAGGGGCAGGGGAGCTGATCGCGGAAGGCGTGCTCGCGATGGAGATGGGCGCAACAGCATTTGACCTGGCGCAATCCGTGCATCCCCATCCGACGCTTTCCGAGACCTTGATGGAGACTGCCGAAGCGTTCTACGGACACGCGACGCACATCTGGTCCCGCAAGAAGGATTGACACACCAGCGGGAATGCCGCAACGTTCACCGTTGCGTCTGAATGTGCAGTTCTGCACCCGCTGTGTGCCGGATATGGAAGCGCCCCTGCGGAGTCCGCCGGGGCGCTGTGGTGAGAACAGTGTTTGTCGTGACAGGCCTACCTGAGCGCTTTCTCCACGGCGGTAATCAGCTCTTCCGACATCGGCTTGACCCTGGAGCCGAACTTGCCGATGATCGTTCCTTCCCGGTTTACCAGAAACTTTGTGAAGTTCCACGCGACATCGCCGGCGAAGGCAGGATTCGTTTCCGGGGATGTGAGGTAGCGATAGAGCGGATGTTGATCGTCGCCCTTGACGGAGATCTTTGAAAACATGTCAAAGGTGACGCCGTAGGTTGTCGTGCAGAACTCCTTGATTTGTTCGTCCGTCCCCGGCTCCTGCGCGCCGAAATTGTTCGCGGGGAATCCGAGCACGACGAGTCCGCTGTCGCGGTACGTGCGGTACAGCTTCTCGAGGCCTTCGTACTGGGGGGTGTATCCGCACCGTGATGCAACATTGACGATCAGGATAGCCTTCCCTTTGTAGCGTGAGAGCGGGACGTCGTTCCCGTCAATATCCTTCATCGTAAACTTCAAGACTCCCTCTGTTTCTCGTGACGCCGGACGGGTCTGTGCATCTCCGCTTCCGACCATCAGCATGAAGCCCATGAGACTCATGATCATCATCCTTTGCATTTTGCTCCTCTGATAAACTTCTCGGTGTGAATGTTTTAGCAGCAAGAGTTAAACCAGTGTCTTACGAAAACAGTCCGGTTCGTCCCCGGAGCGAAAATAGTTATCGTTAACGGCGGTTTTTCTTGACTTTTTGCGAATCATTGTCTATTCTACTTTTGAAATGCTGTTCTTCGAATTATAGAACCGCGTTTGCCGTGGTATAGTTTCACAGGATGATCAACACGGTGATTCAGTGCCGTGCAAGTGGGGGCAGTTGCCATGAAGAAAAGCAAGCGTGTCATGCGACGCTCGATTCTCTCGTGCCTCTATTCGCATCTTCAAGATGCGTACGGGCTGGAGTATCCCGAGGAGTCGTTTGTGCAGGGACCGGTGTCCATGCAGGACATCGATGCATTGCTGGCATTCAAGAGCGACCCGCGGCTTGATGAGCTCCGCGGTGCGTTGGATCGGCTCGAGCGCGGGACGTTTGGACAATGTCTCGCGTGCAAGGAACCGATTGACCCTGCGCTGCTCGAGGCAGATCCCACACACCGTCTCTGCCCCGCGTGCGAACAGTTCTATAGTCATGTCATGACGCGCGAAATCCGTCTGCCCATGACTCCATTGCGGTAAGACGGCGCCGGAACTGTCGCCGGATCGGCAGGGCGTACTGCATCCGTTTCCTCCCCAACCACCACATACCGTTCTGCATCCCAATTCATGAAACGTGATCTTGTCTCTTTCGCCCTTTGGACCCCCGAAGAGATCCAGAAGATCTTCGCCCTCTCGCGCGAATTGCAGCAGGATATGCAGGCACGCCGGCAGCCGTTGGCGCGGAAAACTGCCGCATTGATTTTTGAACGTGCATCTCTCCGCACCCGTGTGTCGTTTGAGGTGGGAATCGCCCAGCTCGGCGGGCACCCGATCTTCCTGCGTCAAGAATCCATCGGCATGGCGACGCGGGAGTCGGTGCACGACATCGGCGCCATGGTCTCGCAATACACAGACCTGATCATTGCGCGCACGGTGCGGCACCAGACGTGCGTTCAACTCGCCGAAAGCGCGGCGGTGCCCGTGATCAATGCGCTGACCGATCTCCTGCATCCCTGTCAGGTGCTTGCCGACGCTTACACGCTCATGGAGCGCGAACGATTCTCATCGTCCGTCAAAATCGTCTTTCTGGGCGATGGGAACAACATCGCGAATTCTTGGCTCGAGTGCGCCACCAAATTCCCGCTTCACCTTGTCCTCTCCTGTCCGCCGGGCTATGAACCGCATCCCCGCATTGTCGAGGAAGCACTGTCTGCGGGCTTGAGCCGCATCGAGTTCATCGTGGATCCGGTGCAGGCCGTGCGCGACGCCGACGTCATCTACACGGATGTCTGGCCCGAGGCGAATGCCGGTGTGGACGAAGGACGGCGCCTTGTGGTGTTCAAACCCTACCAGGTCAACAAGGCACTTCTGAAGCATGCGCATCGGGACTGTCTGGTGATGCATCGCCTTCCTGCGAACAGGGGGGAGGAGATCACCAGCGAGGTTCTGGACGGCGCGCAATCGGTCATCGTGCCCCAGGCCCGCAACCGCCTTACCGTTCAAAAAGGGATCATGACATTCCTTTTCGAACACTGAGCCAGTCTGTAGGTCATGTACCGGTATTTTGGACGGATTCCCCATGTCTGAAAAACTGGGCAATGCCCAGGATTCTGGACATTCGCGGGTTCGCCCTCCCCCTAAATCGGCCCAATAACCCTGAATTTGGCGTTGGCATGCGTGTTGGTGCATACTCATGCAGATACAGTAGTACCAAAACGCAGTGAGGTGACCATGAAACGGCTTGGACTTATAATCGCAATCTCGTTCGTCCTTTGCGGGATGACCTCCTCCAGCGCAGAAGCGCATGGGGGGTTTGGCATCACTCTCGGAGTGTTCTATTCTTCGTTGGGCTCGCACGGTGAGTGGATTTCCGTGGATGCGGGGATGTATGCGTGGCGGCCGATGCGGGTTGCCGCCGGCTGGAGACCGTACTGGGATGGCCGATGGATGTGGACTGATGACGGATGGTATTGGGACTCCGATGAGCCCTGGGCCTGGGCTACCTACCACTACGGGCGTTGGTACTACGACGATTACTACGGTTGGATCTGGATTCCCGGATATGAGTGGGCTCCGGCCTGGGTGGAATGGCGCTACGGTGGCGACTACATTGGATGGGCGCCGCTTGGACCGTATGCCGTGTTCAACGCTCATTTCGGCATCCACTACAACCGACACTGGGTGACCCCGTACCACTACTGGTCGTTCGTGGACTGCCGCTACATGACGCACCATGATGTGCACCGTTATGTGTACCGGAGCGATCACAACACCCGTTTCATCGGGCGGACACGCACAGCGGGGAGTGTCCGGTGGGACAACGGACGCATCGTGACACGCGGCCCTGAGGCGGGTTACATTGAACGTCGCGGAGATGTCCGCATTCCTCGCACCGAACTCGTGGACGTGCGGAGCAACGACGAGGTGCGTTCGTCGCGGAGCG
>JADLEA010000415.1 GCA_020846365.1 Bacteroidota bacterium | reverse complement strand
TCGGTCACATCGAGATACCCTCTACAAACTTCAAGCGGACGAAGAAGTTCTTCGAAACGCTGTTCGGGTGGACGTATGAGGACTATCCTGAGATGAAGTACGTCATTTTCCGTGCGGGGTCGGAGCCCAACGGGGGGTTCTACCTTGTGAAGAAGATGCCGAAAAAAGGGCAGGTCAACGTCTATATTGAGGTGGAGGACATCGACACCAAGTTGAAGGAAATCAAGAAGGCGCGGGGGAAGGTGGTTGTGAAGAAGACGGAGATTCCGGGCATGGGCTGGTTCGCACAGTTTGCGACGCCCGACGGCTGTCTCCTCTGTCTCTGGCAGGCACCCCCCGCGCAGCCCGCCGGACAAACGCCCCCGACGGCTGGGTAACACGCGTTGAGAGAACACGGGAGCCGCCGACCGGTACCGGAATCCGCGGGACTTTGCGCCAGGTGTGCGCACGCGCGGACGCACGTTTCCGGTCGCGGCTCCTTGTTTGTCCTTTGCGAGCTTTCCCGGACGGAATCCGCCTTCCCCAAGTACCCCCGCCTGCCCGTCCACTCGTGCGCCGGCTATGCGGACGCCACCGGTCGCCGGAAGGAACATCCTTGATGCTTCTTCGTATATTCCTGTACTGCCATGATCGACCCGGTTCGCTATAAACGCATTCTCATCAGTCTCCTGAAGCTGCTGATCATTATCGAGCTGGTCAGCGCCTTCATGGTGGGAGTATCCGGAGGCGGGTGGGACCGGTTCGGCATCGACATGGTCATTGCCGGGATCTTGTACATCACCTGGGAGCGTATCACCGCGCTCATCCGGGAGCGCAAGGAGCTGGCGCGGCGCAAGGTCGAGACGGCTGGGCAGGATCTGCGCATCAGAGACGCCCTCTTCTTCTCGCTCCTCTGGAGCGACCAGATCATGCAGGAGATTCCGGCAGACCGTCGCCGGCTCGTTGTCAGTGCATTCACCCTCATCGCCGTCGGCGTCGTCCTGGCGTTCCTGAAGGTCGGCACCGGGCTCATGCCCCTCGTGATATCAGGAGTCATTGTCCTGGGCGGAGTCAACCTGCTGACCTGGCTCGTTTCCCTCGAACGTGTCGGCAAAGAGACGCTTCAAACGGAGCTTCGTCTCGCGCACAGTGTACAGGTCTCTCTCATGCCCAAAGAGCAACCGGTCGTGAAGGGCTTTGATGTCGCCGGCATGTCGCTTCCTGCGCAGGAGGTGGGAGGCGATCTCTACGATTTCTCATGTCTCAACAACGGACGGGAAGAGCTTTGCGTGTCCGTCGTCGACGTTTCGGGAAAGGGCATGGAAGCCGCGATGTCGGCGGTCTTCACGAGCGGAGCCCTCGCCAGCGAGATCCGCCAGACCGATTCACCGTCGGCGATTCTGACACACCTGAACCGTGCGGTATTCAAGCATTCCCGCCGGGGACAATTTGTTGCGTTTCTCCTCGGCACGATCTCCGTGCAAGAGAAGAAGTTTCACTTTGCCAACGCCGGGCAAACCAAACCATTGCTCCGGCGCGGCGGGACTCTTCAGTGGATTGATGGCAGGGGAGTGCACTTTCCGCTTGGCATGCGTGAAGACACGGCGTATGAGGAATTCTCTCTTCAACTGCAGCCGGGAGACATGCTCTTTCTGCTGACCGACGGGTTTACCGAGGCCATGAATGCGGGGCTCGAATCCTACGGCATGGAACGGGTCGAGCAAAGTGCGGGCGCCGTGGAATTGGATCAGCTGACCGCTCCGGAAATCATCGCCCGTCTCACCGACGATGTCCGGCAGTTTGCTGGCGATGCCCCGCAACATGATGATATGACGCTGGTCGTCATAAAGGCGCACTGAAATGAGATCCGCGTGGGTATGCGCGCTCGTCCTGCTGCTGTGCGCCGCCCGGGTGGCTGCCCAGCCGCACGGTCAGTTTTCGCTGGCCCTGGATGTGAACTATGCGTCGGCCGACAAATCCATAGAGCTCTACACCGGGCTGTCGGGCCGTCCCGCGGAAATCGCCTCACTCAGGGGAAGCCAACTCGCACTGGCCATTACCGGGATGCTCGCACGTCGGCAGCTTCAGACAGCCGACCTTGAACAAAGTCTGGCGGCGGCCAAATTCAACCAGAGCGACGGGGAAGACCTGTTTCGGATGAGAGAGGCGCGAGCAAATGCCGCCCCGATTGGTGAGCTGCTACAGGAACTCCGCCGCCGCAATTTCGGGCAGCGCGTGGTGAGTACGGTGGAGCAACTCTTTCCGGGCGATGCGCGGGTGAACGCACGGATCCCCATGTACGTCGTGGCTTTCGGACACCAGAATATCGATGCCTTCGTGGTTCGTGTCACATGGGAAGGCCACGTGCCGCGCCCCGCAGGAGAGCAGGAGGGAGAGCAGGTGATCGTGGTGAACCTGGCGAAGGCCGTGCACTATGGGTCTTCCACGGATGAACGGTTCATCGGCCTACTGAGCGTCGTCGCGCACGAGGTGTTTCATGCGGCCTTCGGCGAATACAAGACCACGACGCCGGAATGGCAGGCGTATTATGCTTCACCGCTCCAACCGCTCGACGAGTTGATGGATCTCGCGCACAATGAGGGCGTTGCCTACTACCTCTCGCTGATCCAGCGGAGTCAGGGGCGTCTGCCGCAGGATGGATTGCAGCGGGCGCAGCAAGCGTTTGAGCAGTTCAACAACGCTGCCGCAGAATTGCTCTCGCCCCGTCTAGCTCCTCCCCGCGCCGCCGACATCCTTCGCAATGCCAACACCTCCGGATACTGGGAGAGCTATGGCTCCATCACCGGCATGATCATCGCCCGGCAGATCGATCAAACGCTCGGCCGCGTTGCACTGGTGGAAACCATTCGCAAAGGTCCCAACGTGTTCTTCATGACCTACCTCCGGCTCATGAAACAGGATCCCGGCCTACCCCAACTTTCTCCCCTCCTGCAGCAAGAGATCTCCCGTCGTACACAGTAGCGTAGTCGCCCGGACAGGCGATAGCGCGATGCGAGGGCTTCGACTCGGGTCGGGAGCAACACGGCGCGTGATCGCACAGATATGTGACAACCCGATGCGTGACCACGCAACAGATCTGCATCCGGACCCCACGAGTCCCCATTGCCCTCAGCGGGCGGGTTGAAGTTCCAGCGGAGTTTTGGTATCTTGGGGCAGAATGAATCTGCTTATCAAGAACATCCGCGAGCTTGTCACCGTGGCAGCCCACGGGCAACGGTTTCGCCTCGGTCCTGAGATGAAGGAACTGGGTATCATCCGGGACGCGGGTGTGCTCTGCCGCGAAGGGAAAATCGCCTGGGTCGGCCCGATGACTTCCCTTACGGAGCCGCTCCCCGATGATATCCCGGAACTCGACGCCTCGGATGCGGTGGTGCTCCCCGGATTTGTGGATTCGCATACGCACATGATGTTTGCGGGGGACAGAGTTGAGGAGTTCGGCCTGCGCGCCCGCGGGGCCACCTACCAGGAGATAGCGGAAAAAGGCGGGGGAATCCTGAATACCGTGCGTCACGTCCGGGCGGCGTCGAAAAAGGAACTGAAGCGATCCACGGCGGCGCATCTGTCGACCGTGATGAAGCAGGGAACGACAACCGTCGAGATCAAGACCGGGTACGGTCTGGACATGGATTCCGAAATCAAGATGCTTGAGGCACTCCATGAACTGCGGGAGGAGGAAATGGCGACCGTGGTCCCGACATTCCTTGGTGCCCACGCCGTTCCGCCGGAGTTCCGCGGCGACGCAGACGGGTACGTCCGCCTTGTGTGCGAGAAGATGATTCCGTATGCCGGCAAAAAACACCTTGCAGTGTTCTGTGACGTCTTCTGTGAAAAGGGGTACTTCACGCTTCCGCAATCTGAGGCAGTCTTGAGCGCCGGCCGGGCATGGGGGATGCTTCCCAAGATCCACGCGGAAGAACTCGTTTCGTACGGCGGAGCGGAACTTGCAGGCCGGATCGGAGCGGTGTCGGCCGATCATCTTGAGCATGTTACGCCCGAAGGCATTCGGGCGCTGCGCGATGGGCAGGTTGTGGCGGGCCTGCTGCCCGGCGTTTCCTTTTTCCTGAACCACGGGTACGCGCCTGCCAGGGATCTCATCGACGGAGGAGTGCCGGTGGCGATCGCGTCGGACTTCAACCCGGGTTCGTGCATGTCCTCTTCCATGCCGCTGATGATGACCATTGCCTGTACGCACATGGGCATGGCCCCCGAGGAGGCCATCACCGCCTCGACGCTGCATGGCGCTGCGGCGCTCAACCTTTCCGCCACCCACGGCAGCATCGAGGTGGGGAAGCAGGCAGACATTCTCATTGCCGATGTCCCGGACGTGCGGCACCTGGTCTACCACTTCGGCACCAATCACATCCGCCATACCGTCAAAAACGGAACCCTTCTTGAGATCCCCTAACCGGAGCAGCCATGCCAGCCATTGTTGAGTGTGTCCCGAATTTCAGTGAGGGGCGGGACCTGAACATCATCGGAGCAATCGGAGAGGCCATTCGATCCGTGCACGGTGTGACGCTGCTGAGTGCGGAGCCGGACAAGGATTACCACCGGACTGTCGTGACATTTGTCGGGGCGCCGCAATCGATCGGAGAGGCGGCCTTTCAGGCGACCCGCACCGCCGCGCGGTTGATCGACATGCGGCAGCACAAGGGAGAGCATCCGCGCATCGGCGCGACGGACGTTGTACCCTTTGTACCGGTTGCGGGAGTGACGATGGCGGAATGCGTTCAGCTGGCGCGGGAATACGGCCGGAGGGTTGGAGAGGAGCTCCGGATTCCCGTGTATTTGTACGAGGAGGCGGCGACACGTCCCGAGCGGCGCAATCTCGCCGCGATCCGCAAAGGAGAATACGAGGGGCTCGCCAGCAAATTGCGCGATCCGGAGTGGATTCCGGACTTCGGACCGGCCGAGATGAACGAGCAGTCGGGTGCGACCGTCACGGGTGCGCGGGTATTCCTTATCGCATACAATGTAAACCTGAAGACTAACGATCCGAAGATCGCGCAGGAAATCGCCCTCCGGATCCGCGAGAGCGGCCGCGTAAAGAAGGATGCGAACGGTGAACCAACGTTGGATGCACGGGGGCAGAAGGTCATGATTCCCGGAACCCTGAAGGCCGTGAAGGCGATGGGCGTGCTCCTGGAAGCTCACCATATCGCACAGGTGTCCATCAACCTTGTGAATTTCCAGGTCACACCGCCTCATGTCGCGTTTGAAGAGGTGCGTCGGCAGGCCGCCACGCTCGGCGTGGAAGTGACTGGCAGCGAAATTGTCGGTCTCACTCCGCGCGAGGCCCTGTTGATGGCCGGCAAATACTACGCGCCCGAGGCGGCGGATGATCACGCGCTCCTGACGGTCGCCATCGAGCGCCTCGGTCTGAGCCAACTGGAGCGTTTCGATCCAGCAAAAAAAGTGATTGAGTATCAACTTTCTTGACGGAAGGATGCGGTAGACCCATGCGCAAATCCCTGAACGCATTTCTGGATGAACTGGCCTCGTCATCGCCGGCACCCGGCGGAGGAAGCGTAGCGGCACTCTCCGGCGCGCTGGGCGCGGCGCTCACTTCCATGGTCTGCAATCTCACCGTCGGGAAGAAAAAGTACGCGGATGTGGAGGACGAGTTGAAGAACGTTCTCGCGCAATCAGAGCATCTGCGGGAGCAATTCACCGAGTTGATTGAGCGCGACACGGTTGCGTTCAACAAAGTCATGGAAGCCTTCGCGCTGCCCAAGGAGACCGAACCCCAGAAGGCCCTCCGTGCAGCCGCCATTCGTGAGGCGACCAAGGAGGCAACCCTCGTTCCGCTGGAAGTCATGAAACACTGCATCGACGCTCTGGCGCTGGCGCAGGCGGTTGCGGCGAAAGGGAACACCAACTCGGTGACCGACGCGGGCGTCAGCGCTCTCATGCTGCATGCCGCAGTCGAGGGCGCCGGGCTCAATGTCCGCACGAACCTGAACGGTCTGGACGATCCTGAATTCGTGGGGTGGAAAGAAGATGAGGTGCAGTCGCTGCTCTCCACGAGCGCACTGATGCTCGAGGAAATCCAGGCGATCGTGGAGGAACATCTCCAGAAGAAATAGCAGACCCCCCCCTGCGGCCGGGTGGCGTCACGCGGCAGCAGGCACTACGACAACACTCTCGCGGCGGCCGCAATGGCCGCCGTTTCGCTTCGTAACCGTCGAGTCCCCAGAGAGACGGCGCGGTAGCCCCGTGCCGTTGCCAGCGCCACCTCCCCATCGGTGAATCCTCCCTCCGGTCCGATCAAGAGCGTATGCGTTTCCGCGTTCTGCGCCAGCGCACCGTGCGGTTCGTCCGTTGCCTCCGGCTTCACCGGGTCGCGCGGCAACTCTTCCGTTGCTTCTTCGTGCAGGATCCACCGCCGGACCCCATGAGAGGATGCCTGACCGAGAAACTCTTCGAAGGTTACTGCGGGAAGGATGTGGGGGATGACCGAGCGTCCGGACTGTTTCGCCGCAGCCAATGCCAGCTTCTGCCAGCGATCGGTGCGTGCATGCCGGGGAATGGTTCGTTCCGTGAACAGCGGTATGAACGAACGGATGCCTAGTTCGGTAACCTTCTCGATCATGGTATCGAAGCGGGAAGGGTTCTTCAGGATCGCGGCCGCCAGCGTGACGGCCACGGGATGTTCGTGAAGGAAGGGGTGTCGTGATTGAATCGTGCCGGTGGCGCGGCGTTTCTCCAGCGCCGTGATCGCCACGACATATGCCATACCCTGCCCGTCGATGATGCCAATGATGTCTCCTTCACGCCGGCGCATGACATGCGTGAGGTGCGCATACTCCTCCCCTTCAATGTGCACGGCGTCCCCTGAGATCGCTGAAGGATCGGCGAAGAAGTACTCCAGCCCGTGCGGAGGCCCGGGAGCGGCCGGGGAATCAGAAGGGCGTTCGGAAGTCAAGAATGAACTGTCCTTTGCCGTAGTTGTTGAGCGCATACTCCGTGCGGGCGACGATCCCGTACGGGAGGAGAAACCGGATACCTCCTCCATATCCCGAGAGGAAACGGTCCACTGCAAGCGGCTCGCCGCGAAACCAAGTTGTTCCCGCATCGGCGAAAACGGCAAGGCTGATGCCGAACTGCCACACCGTGAACTCGTCCGGGAGCAGAGTCGTTGGTAGCCGGAATACCCGTACAGGAAGAAGCAGGAAGCGAAACTCGATGCTGGAACCGAGAAGGTTCTCTCCCTCCAGCACGGACTTGAAGTACCCGCGGATACGTTCCCCGTAGCCGAAGTACATGCGCGCGTACGTCGGCACGGTCCCGCCGGAGACAATGCTCCCGGTCACTCTCCCCGCAAGCGTGAACAGGGAGTTGAGCGGAAGATACCCGCGGATGTCCGAGCCGAAGCGGGCGAAGTTGACATCGGAAGTGCCGAGTCCGTGTTTGGTAAGGGAGGCCCCGAGTGAGAGGCCGCGGGACGGATACTCCCGGAGATCGCGCGAGTCATAGCCGTAGGATGCCGTGACCGAAAAGAACCGGTCAATACCGCTGCTCGACACCGTTCGCAGCGGGCGGTAAGAGGAGACCTCCACCACCTGATAGGTAAGACTGAGGTTCACGCTTTCGAAGAGGGTGAGCCGTTTGCCGATGCCCGCGGCGAAATCATAATGGAGCTCGTCAAAATCTCCGGTGACCTCCGCCTCGATCTCGCTCTTGTTCCGCACGCGGCTGAAGGCCGCCCCCGTGGAGAAGGAAAGACGGTGCTCCGGATCGATCAGGGGTTCCCGGAAGGAAATCTGCGCGGAAGGATTGTAGCCGAGGACAAGAGAGGTAAACAGCTTCTGGTTGCGCCCCTGGAAATTGTTATGCATGAACCCCGCGCCATAGTACACTTTCTTCGGGTCTCCGTCCCGGAATCCGATGACCGGTACGGGGAAATAGTGCCAGCGCTCACTAACAAGAACAATCAGCGACCGGAGCGCGCTCAAAGTATCCAGGGAAAGATCCACCGAGGTGAAAAGCCCCAGACTGTAGATACGGGCGCGGTCATACTCCAGGAGAGGAAGCGTAATGGAGGTCCCCGGCCTGATGCTCATCTCATTCAGGATCACATACTCTTTGGTAGAGGCATTCCCGACGATGATCACGGTGTCAACGGTGCCCAGGGAGGGAAAGAGTCCTTCCGGAGTGTCTTGCGCATGGCCGAATGCGCCAAGCATCGCGCACCCCAAGGACGCAACACAAACGAGCAGAATCCGGCAGGCGTCGGAGGAGTGAGGGGGGGGCATGGGCGTCTTATGCGTGAAGGTGGTCGAGCGCTTGTTTGGCTGCAGCCTGCTCGGCTTCCTTCTTGTTCTTGCCGGAACCCTCGCCCTGGCGCTCGCTCTTGAGAAAAACTTCGACCGTAAAGGTACGGTCGTGATCAGGCCCCTCTTCCTTGATGATCGTATAGCGCGGAACGCCGAAGCCCTGCGATTGCGCGTATTCCAGGAGCCGGCTCTTGTAGTTTTCGTCCGAGGTGGCAATGGTGCCGTGGGAGAATGCGGCGGCGACCTGGCGTTCGACGAACTGGCGGGCGGCGTCAAACCCGCTGTCCAGATAGATCGCGGCGACGAGCGCCTCGAAGGTATCCGAAATGATGGTCTCGTATCCCTTTCCGACGGACTGCGCGGCGCTGGGGCTCATCAGAATGAACGTGGAAAGACGGAGGTTTTTCCCGTAGACGGCAAGGGCCTTGCGGTTGACAAGGCGGGAGCGGAATTTCGTGAGATCCCCCTCGGGCGCCCGGGGGTACGTGCGGTACAGATACTCTCCGACGATGAGGTTTAACACAGAATCGCCCAGGAATTCGAGCCGCTCATTCGAGAGGTTGGGTTGGGACGTGCTTTGAGGAAACGAGCGGTGGAGGAGCGCCTGGATGAACAGGTCTTTCCTGCGGACGCGGTAATCCAGGACGTGCTCGAGGTTTTGCAGGGTGGTGTTGTCAAGGGACGCCGGGAGGTCTTCACAGGCCTCCTCATCGGCTGAGCGGGAGCGGGCAAACAGGTCCCTTATGAATTGTTTAACCCGCACCATGCCGTGGTCAGTCCGTTGAATATTTCTTGAATAACAGCGTTGCGTTGTGCCCGCCGAAGCCAAAGGTGTTGCTCATGGCGTAGCGGATATCCCGTTTCACCGGCGTATTGGGCGTATAGTTGAGATCGCACGCCGGATCCGGGACCTCATAGTTGATGGTGGGCGGAATAATGCCGTTCTTCACCGCGAGGATGCTGGCGACCGCCTCGACTGCTCCGGCCGCGCCGAGGAGATGGCCGGTCATGGATTTCGTCGAGCTGATGCTCATGATGCGGGCATGCTCTCCGAACGCCGTCTTGATGGCGCCCGTCTCGCTCGCGTCATTGAGCGGCGTGGACGTCCCGTGAGCATTGACATAGTCGACCATGTCCGGTGTGATGCCTGCGTCCTTGAGAGCGCGGCGCATAGAACGTACGGCCCCCTCGCCGCCTTCCGGAGGCGCAGTGATATGATGGGCGTCGGCGGTAAACCCGATGCCGGACATCTCGCAGTAGATGCGGGCACCCCGTTTGAGGGCAAACTCGAGTTCTTCCAGGATGATCGCCCCTCCGCCCTCGCCGATGACAAAGCCGTCGCGATGGAGGTCAAACGGACGGCTGGCTTTTTCCGGGGCGTCGTTCCGCGCGGACAGGGCCCGCATGTTGTCGAACCCGCCCAGTCCCATGGGCGTGATCGGCGCTTCGGATCCGCCGCACACCATGGCGTCGGCATCGCCGTACTGCACGATGCGGTAGGCATCCCCGATAGCGTGGGAGGCCGTCGCACACGCCGACACGGTGGCGTAGTTCGGGCCCTTGAAGCCGTGCTTGATGGAGATGTTCCCTGCCGCAATATCGGGGATGAGCATCGGGATGAAAAACGGACTGATGCGCCGCGGACCGCCCTGCATGTAGTTGGTGAACTGTGCGTCGTACGTGATCATGCCCCCGATGCCCGAACCGAAGATCACACCAATGCGGTCGGGGTCGGTATCCTTTGCCGAGAGACCCGCATCGCGAACCGCCATGTCCGAAGAGATCAACGCATACTGGGAGAATGGATCCATCCGTTGCGAGGCCTTGCGGTCAAGGAAGTCCGTCGCCTTGAACCCCTTCAGTTCGCAGCCGAAGCGGGTGCCGTATGCGGCGGTGTCGAAATACGTGATTGGCGCGGCACCGCTCGTGCCGCGCATCATCGCATTCCAGAAATCCTCGACATTGAGCCCGATGGGCGTTAACACACCCATACCGGTGACTACCACTCTGCGCTTATGGTTCATACTCGCTCTCTCGTGTCATCGCGGTTCATCACATCCCGGCCGCCATTGGTGGTACAGGCCGATCAGGCAGATTTGCCCTGGATGTATTTGATGGCATCCCCGACCGTGGAAATCTTCTCGGCGTCTTCGTCGGGAATCTGGAGGTTGAAAGCCTTCTCGAATTCCATGACGAGCTCGACCGTGTCCAGAGAATCGGCGCCCAGATCGTTCGTAAAGGATGCTTCGGGAGTGACCTGCCCGTCATCGACGCCGAGCTTGTTGACGATAATCTCTTTCACTTTAGCAGCAATGTCTGCCATGGTGCAACCTCCTGTATGATGGTGGAATGAAAATGATCTACAATGCTATCCCTGGGCGGGCGACTACATCGTCATCCCGCCGTCTATTGCCACGACCTGCCCCGTGATGTAGTCGGCCCGGGGGGAAGCCAGAAACACGACCACGCCGGCGACTTCTTCCGGTTTGCATCCCCGCCGCAGGGGGATGACGTTCAAAAACGCCGCACGCTGGTCTTCGCTCAGGACCGCCGTCATTTCCGTCTCCACGAATCCCGGAGCAATGGCATTTACGCAAATATTCCGGGCGGCGAGTTCCTTGGCCGCGGATTTTGTCAGACCGATAAGACCTGCCTTGGATGCCGCGTAGTTGCTCTGTCCGACATTGCCCATGAGGCCGACGACCGAGCTGACATTGACGATCTTGCCTTTGCGCTGGCGCATCATGATCCTGCTTGCGGCGCGCGTGGTGATGAAGGCGCCCTTCAGGTTCACCGTCAACACCGCGTCCCACTCGTCATCCGACATGCGAATCATGAGCTTGTCACGCGTGATCCCGGCGTTGTTGACCAGGATATCGATCCTGCCCAGCTCTTTGACCACCTCGTCGCAAGCCGTCTCGGTGGCCGGGGTGTTGGTGATGTCCACCGCCTTCGCTACGACATTCCTTCCCAGGGCTTTCAGTGATTCGACGAATGCCGGAAAATCATCGGGGAATGCCCTGTCGAAGATTGCCACGTGAGCGCCCTCTTCCGCAAACGCCCTGGCAATCGCACGCCCAATGCCGCGGCCTCCGCCGGTGATGATGGCAACCTGATCCCGAAGCTGATCCATTCTCCTCCAGTTTGCGTGTTGTCGAACCGTAAAGGTTAAACCGCAATATTACCAGAACCAACTTCTTTTTCAAGACCCCGGTAGAACTCTTCCAGTTTGTCATATCCTTCCTGGCCGATCAGGTGTATGAGCTCGGCGCTGCAGGCCCGGAAAAGGGGCGTATCATACCCGGACCTGATGGAGCAGCAGCTTTCGTCTCCCTGGAGCATGGGGTCAAAGCTGACGATGCCGTCGGAGATCTCTATCGGGAACAGGACGCAATACATCGGTTTCCAGGCCCAGCGGTCCAATCCTGCGGCGACCGCAGCAAGCTGAATGGCGCACCGTCCCACTTTGTCCAGGAACACACACTTGTCGTGATGTACGTGCGTACCGACACACCGTCCCGAAGGAAAGTCCGGATCATCGTGTTCGTCGTTTTCGAACCATTCCTTCTCATTCCGCGTCTGTGTCTCATCCATCTGGTCGGCGATGGCGCGCCGGTGTTCCAGTATCCTCTCTTTTTCCCTAACATCGACGTACACGCCCCACTGGCAGCATTTCGAGGCGCAGGTGCACGGACTCTGGCCTGCCGGATACCCCTTTTCAAAGAGTTCTCGCGCGTACTTGAGCGCTCCGATTTGCACCACGTGCCCGGCTGTCATGCTTCGCTCTGCGCAGTGTGAATATCCGCCCACTTATCGAATCCGCTTGTCTGCACGTTGGGGACAATCCGTTTTACAAGACCTTGCAGCACCTTTCCGGGTCCGATTTCATAGAAGGAGCCGGCGCCGTCACGAACCATGTTCCTGACGGTTTGTTCCCAGCGCACAGGGCTTGTCAGCTGCCGGTACAGGAGGTCCCGGATCTCCGACGCCTTGCGCACGGGTTCGGCGGTGACGTTCGCATACACGGGGATGCGTGCGTCGCGAATCGTCGTGCGGTCCAGTGCATCTTTCAAGCCCTCTTTTGCGCTCTGCATGAGGGGCGAATGGAATGCACCGCTGACCACAAGTTCTTTCGCCATTTTGGCCCCCCGGGCTCGCGCCAGCTCCATTGCTTTGTGTACGCCTTCCAACGAACCGGAAATGACGATCTGGCCGGGCGAATTGAAATTTGCAGGCTGTACGATGCCGGCGGAGCTTGCCTCGCGGCAGACCTCCTCCGTCAGCTCGGGGGAAAGTCCCACGATAGCCGCCATGGTGCCTTTGTGTGTTTCGCCTGCCTGTTGCATAAGACTGCCCCGGAGACGCACGAGCCGGAGACCGTCTTCAAAACTCAGTGCTCCTGCCGCGACGAGCGCAGAATATTCTCCAAGCGAATGGCCCGCGACCATGGCAGGGACAAGCTGGCTGATCGCCCGGAAGGCAACCATGCTGTGCAGGAATATCGCCGGCTGCGTGTTGCTGGTCTGCCTGAGCGTGTCTTCCGGGCCGTCAAAGCAAATGCCGCTCAACGGTACGCCGAGGATTCGATCCGCTTCCGCGATGAACGCACCGGACGGAGGATCCTGCGCAGAGAAATCCCGAGCCATACCGACGTATTGCGAGCCCTGACCCGGGAAGATGAATGCGATCGTGGACATGCTGTGGTTCCGGAGTCAGGCCGCGTTCTCGGCGGTCCAGCGTAGGAGGACCGAACCCCATGTGTAGCCCGCGCCAAAGGCCGCGAGAACAAGTGTTTGTCCCTTGCGGAGCTTGCCGGCGTGCCACCATTCGGAGAGGCAGAGGGGGATGGTCGCAGCCGTTGTATTGCCGTAACGATTGATGTTGATCATGACCTTGCTTTTCTCGATCCCCATGCGCTCCGCCGTGGCATCGATGATACGCAGGTTCGCCTGGTGAGGGACCAGCCAGTCGATATCCTTGCCGGTCAGGGAGTTGCGCTGGACGATCTCGGCGGAGACATCGGCCATGCCGACAACGGCCACCTTGAACACAGCTTTCCCGTCCTGATACAGATAGTGCATCCGTTTGTCGACGGTCTCGTGAGTGGGTGGATGCAAGCTCCCGCCTCCGCGCATATGCAGATACCGTTCGCCCGCGCCATCGCAGCGGAGGATGTGATCCAGGATGCCGCCGGAGTCATCTTCCACGGGTTCCAGCAGGACGGCTGCGGCCGCATCGCCGAACAGGATGCAGTTGTTGCGGTCGGTGTAATCGGTGATCGCGCTCATCTTGTCGGTCCCTACAACGACCACCCGCTTATGGGCCCCGGTCTCGATGAACTGCGCGCCGGTCATGAGCGCAAACAGAAAGCCCGAGCACGCGGCGGAGAGGTCGAAACCCCAGGCATTCTTTGCATGGACTTTTTCCTGCACCAGGCAGGCAGTCGAGGGGAAGAACATGTCGGGCGTCACCGTCGCGACAATGATGAGGTCGATTGCGTCGGCGGTTATCCCCCGGTTCTGCAACATGTTCTTCAGGGCCATTGCACCCATGTCTGAGCTCGCACCCTGTTCCAGGATGCGGCGTTCCTCGATTCCGGTTCGCGTGCGAATCCACTCGTCGGTGGTGTTGACCATCGTTTCGAGGTCACGGTTGCTCAGGATCTTCTCGGGGACATAGTGCCCGACCGCGGTGATTGTTGCTCTGCGTTTAGGCATCGGTCTGCGTCAGCATTTCCTGTATATTTCGATTTACCGCTTTGTGAATCGTTTCTTCGGCTCTAAAGATCATGTTCTTGATGGCTTTGGGTGACGACTTCCCGTGGCCGATAATCACGACGCCGTTCACGCCCAGCAGGGGCACGCCGCCGTGTTCCTGGTAGTCCATCTCCTTCATCACGCGGCGCAGGCCGTTTTTGGCAACCAGGGCAATGGCGGAGCTCAGGGGGCTGGACCGGGCAAAGGTCTGGAATTTCGCTTTGAAAAAGTGCGGAATACTCTCTCCGAATTTCAGAAGAATGTTTCCGACGAAGCCGTCGCACACCACGACGTCAAGCTCTCCGCTCATGATGTCTCTTCCCTCCACGTTCCCGGCAAAGTTCAGTCCGCTCTTGCGGAGGAGCTTCAGGGCTGCCAGGCTGGCTTCATTGCCTTTGGAATCCTCCTCGCCGATACTCAGGAGCCCCACTTTCGGGTTGGCGATATTGCGCATAGCCCCGACGTAGATCGATCCCATGATGGCGAATTCCAGCAGGTGCTGCGGACGACAGTCCACGTTGGCCCCCGCGTCAACGAGAAGACAGGGAGCTTTGGGCGTCGGGACGAGGGCGCCGATGGTCGGACGCCCGATGCCGCGAAGCCGGCCGAGGATCAGTGTTGCAGCCGAGAGCACGGCCCCTGTGTTGCCGGCGCTCACGAAGGCATCCACCAGGCCGTCCCGGTGTTGGTGGAGACCGACGCTGATGGAGGATTTGCGCTTCGTCTTGAGGGCAGCCGTTGCGGGGTCATGCATATCGATGACCTCCGGGGCGTGGACGATGGAATACTGGTCGGGAGACGGGACGTGGCCATCGGGGAGGGCTCCCTGGTCCCGGATCGTGGCGCGGAGCGTATCCTCGGGGCCGAAAAGCACCACGCGAAAGCGTCCCCCCGCTTCATGGAGCGCTTGGCATGCGCCGCTGACGACATTCGCCGGCGCATAATCCCCACCCATCGCATCCACAGCAATTGTTATGTGCTTAGCCTGGGAGGTCAAAGAGCACACTACCGTATAATGGAGTCTCTTCGGATAACCGGATCAGGAGGACTTCGGTATGATGATCGAACGGCCGTTGTAGTAACCGCAGTTTGGGCAGGCCCGATGGGGAAGTTTCTGCGTGTGGCAGTTCGGGCATTCCGAAATGGCGGGTGCTGTGGCCTTGTAGTGGGTCCGGCGCTTCCGGCCACGGGTCTTGGAATGGCGTCGCTTCGGATTCGGCATGGTCCATACTCCTGTTGTTTACAACCGTTTGCTCAGTTCTCTCCCGGCCTGAGGGCGCGCAACTGATCCCAGCGCCCGTCCCCCTCTTCCACAGGGCAACTGCAGGGCCCCGTATTCAGGTCCTTTCCGCACCGCGGGCAGAGCCCCCGGCAATCTCGACGGCAGAGGAGCTTCAGCGGAACTGCAAGGAGAACCGTCTGTCGGACGTCGTCAGAGAGGTCTATGATCGGGAGACCGGCAGGGACGACTTGCACCTCCGAGGGATCCAGACTCTCGGCGTCGGTCTCATCCGTCACATAGTGCATGCGATACTCCGGCGTCAGCGCCAGCTCAAACGGCACTGTACACCTGTCGCATGAAAACACACCCGTCGTCCGCACTTGCACACGCAGGAAGAGTTGTTTCCCCGTTTTATCCAGCGTTGCATCAACGGCAACGGGCTTGCGAAACTCTTCCCCCAAACTGATGTCCGCGGCGTCTGCCTCGAAGTGATACTGGTGCGTACCCTCCGAGAGACTTCCAATCTGAATTCTCATCGTTTCCTGCCAGACGCTCAAATGGGGCTCCATGGCCCCATTCTTCAAACGACCGAAAAAGTGTACCAATATACCGAGAAGTTCCCTGAGAGTCAAGAATCCGGGCGGTAGACGGAGAGTGGGATCTCGATGTGGCTCACGGCCCCCCGGGGCCCGTGGCCGCCCCGGGGGGTCGCGAGAAAGTTGGGGAGTTCGATGAAATCAGCGGACTTCTACGCCGTGCTCCAGGAGCTGCGTTTGCACATGCTCGACGGTCTCTGCAAGAGCTTCTTTGAACTTCTCAAAATCCTCTTTATAGAGAAAGATCTTGTGCTTCTCGTATTCGTCATCTCCAACGCGTTTGCTTTCCGTGATGGTGATGTAGTAATCTTTCTCGGATTTCGTCGACTTCACGTCGAAGAAGTATGTCCGTTTCCCTGCCCTCACGCGTTTCGTGAAGATTTCATCTTTGTAGCCGTCATTCTCCAATGTTGACTCCTCCTTCTACAGTATGTGAGTTGCGTGCCGGTGCTCCCGTCGGTAGTGCGGGTACGCCGTTATCGTTTGATGAGTGCGACTTTCCCGGTGGCAACCGCGCTGCCGTCCTGTGCAAATGCCACGATGAGATACACACCCGAGGCCACAAATTCCCCTTCGGCATCCTTGCCGTCCCATGTTCCGACCAATCCCCCCGGCGTTGAAATGTTGCGTATGACCTTGCCGTCGACGGTGAGAATCTTCAGTTGTGATTCCGCCACAAGGCCGCTGACCGTAAGCGGTTCGGAGGATGGCACCAGGAACGGATTCGGAAACACGCTCAGACCGTCGAACGACGCCCGCGGCGCAGCAGCCGGCGTGGTCAGACTTGCCAGACCCGACATGGTGCCGAAATACACGGTGCCGGTTTTCGCGTCTACGCTGATGGACTTGACATCGTTGTCCATGAGCCTTCCGTCCGTGCTTTCCACCGTATAGGACGCGAGCGTCTGCGTGCCGTCGGGGGACAGGAGAATCACCCCCTCCGTCGTCCCGACCCATTTCTGATTGAGAGGATCGACGGCAATGGTGTTGATCACGAGGCCGTTCAGCGGTTTGTAGGCGGCGATGCTTCCCGTGCGCGTCGGGTTCGACGGTTCCAGAATGATGCCTATGCCGCGATCCGTTCCTATCCAGATGTCATTATCGCTGTCCACCAGGATCGTCTTCACCTCGCTGCTGGGAAGCCCGTTGGAAGCACCCAGGTGGAAAGCGGCGGTACTGTCGATCGATCCCCCATTGCCGAGGCACAGTATCCCCCTGTACCCGGCGTCGCGCACGGTGGCCCAGACATTGTCAAAGGCGTCAACGGCCAGACAGCGGTCCACCACCCGTTCCATCAATTGGCCCATCTTGATGCCATTGATGATAGCGGGGAAGTGTCTCCAGCTGCCGTCGGACCTCCGGACCGAGAACACGTTTCTGTCGCCTGCCAGGACCACGCTCATCCATGCATTTCCGCGGCTGTCCGAGGCCACATTGCTTACGACCACATAGTTGGGGTCCGCAGCGAGACCCGGCATGCCGACATTCTTGCCGAAGACATTCTGGGAATCGATGCGTGCGCTTCCCCGTGGGATGGCCACAGCGCCACGCCCATAGGTGGAAGCCCACACGGTACCGTCGGCCCCGCTGGACACCCGGTAGACCTCGTTTGCCGGGAGCGGGCTGTTTGCGGTTGTGAACGATGTCCACGTGGTGCCGTCATACCGGTACAAGCCGCGACCAGAGACATCACCGGACGCGCACCAGAGTATCCCGTCGGCGTCCACGAGGAGGTTCAGGAACTGGTTGGAGTTTGGTCCATTCGGCACGTGCACAGTCCACGCGGTATCCCATGCCAGCAAACCCGTGGTCGAGGTTCCCACGACGGGATTGCCATTCTCGCTGATGGCGAGTGCCGTTGGGACCTCCGGCAAGGTGGAGCCAAGGGGTGTGACGACGTCTCCGGCGGTAACGGAGAGCACAGCTCTATCGATGGTTGTGACGAGAAGCTGAGTGGCCGAAGTCGAGAGCGCGGTGATATTCCTGCCGCTGAGCGACGCAACCTGGGACCACGAGCCGCCCTCCTCAAAAAACAACCCTGAGGAAGTGCCGGCATATAACTTTCCCGCGAACACTGCCAGCACCTTCGGTACAGTGCCGGGTCCGCCGACGGTTTGAAGCGTCCATGCTTCCGGAGGGAGAAGGTTTGGTTGGGAGAGCGAAGCGAAAGCGATCCGGTGGAGGGACTGTCCGTCGGTAATACATGCCCACACGTACCCGCCGTGGAGAAGCGCGGAAGTGACGGCAACGCGTGTCCCCGCGGGGATATTCCCGAAACGGGAATAAGTGTCGCCGAATTCAAAGCGCCCGATATGGAAAAGGCTCAGACCGAATTCCGTGCAGAAAAGGGAAGTGTCTCCCGCGATGCTGATCGCGTTGACGCGTTTGTTGGTCTGATTCGAGGCCGCGATATCCAGAATCAATCTCACGGTACCGGTCGCCGGTGTGTACACATGCAGGGTGCCGTTGGCGCTTCCTGACCAGACATTCCCCTGTTGATCGATATTGACGGCCGTAAGGTCGATCGTTCGCAGCCCCTCGGCGTTTGTCAAGAGGAGATACTGGTCGGGAGAGGATGTCCATCGGAAGAGTCCGCCGGAGGTTGCTGCCCAAACGGCGTTGCCGTCGCGGACGATGGATCGAACCTCCTGCATGGAGGTATAGTTACGCCACGTTCCGGTCGCGCTCAACGCGCACATCGGACCGAGGAGAACAACTGCACAGACATACCACCCGCTCTTCATGTCGATGATCCTACGCTCCCGCTCTCTTCTTTTTGTTGTGCAGTTGTTTGCTCACGTGAAGCAGTTCCATTGCGCTCAACGCGGCATCCCAGCCCTTATTGCCGGCCTTGGCGCCTGCGCGTTCGAGCGCCTGTTCCAGCGTTTCCGTCGTAAGCACGCCGAAGGTTAACGGTATCCCTGTCTGGAGGGCGACGGACCCGAGATCGCGCGCCACCCCGGAGGCGATGTACTCAAAGTGCGGTGTGTCACCCCGGATGACGCAGCCGAGACAGATGATGGCATCTGCGGAGCCGGTGCGCGCGACCTGAAGGGCGGCCTGAGGGATCTCGAACGCTCCCGGCACGTAGATCGCGGAGATCGCGTCTTCTTTCGCTCCGTGGCGCACGAGACAATCGACCGCCCCTGTCACCAGTTGCTGTGTTACAAGGCTGTTGAACCTGCTCACGACGAGGGCAAAGGTGGATCCCTCGGCAGTGATCTGCCCTTCGATGATTCGCATGGAGTTGTTCCTCATTTCACAGCCGTCATCACCAACATCCTCCATCTGCACGGCCGAGGCGATGTGGAGGAGCTTCCCGAAAGCCTCTGGTTGAGCATATGCTCTCCCCCTCCCGGCTACGACGTCCCATCATGACGGTGTCTGCGGAGCATCAGCCGTATTGCACACTCGCGGAATGAAGACAGGGAGGCAGTGTGAGTGCCTTCAATTTGGGAAGAAAGAACGAAGAATGGCCTACAGATACCTGCTTTTGAACTTCTCGTAGTCATTGATGATCAGCTTGCCGCGTTCGATCTCGATATGACCTTCCCGGATAAAGGAGTGGATCATCCGGGAGATGGTCTCGCGGGAAGTTCCTGCCATGTTGGCAAGATCCTGCTGCAGAGGGAGCTCGTCTATTTCCACGCGACCTTTACGGATCTTCCCTATATCATCAGCAAGCTGCAACACCACATTGGCCACTCGTCCCGAAGCATCTTTCAAAGACAGGCTCTTGATCATCGCGTCCGCTTTGCGCAGACGCATCGTCAGTTCCTTGAGGAGGGCAATCGCCACAGAGGGGAAATCGTGAAGCAATTTCAGGAAATCCCTCCGATGGATCATGAACAATTCGGCTTTGGTCGTCGCGACGACACTGGCGCTTCGGGCGAGACCATCCAGAATAGCCATTTCGCCGAAAAAATCGCTTTCCCCCAGGATGGAGAGGATCACTTCGCGTCCGTCATCGTCCATCCGTACGATCTTCACCTTGCCGGAAACTATTACAAAGAGCGCGGCTCCGGCCTCCTCTTCCAGGAGGATGATGCTCCCCTTCTTGTATTTCTTACGGACTCCGACTTTGGAGATCGTATCGAGGTCCATCGCCTCGAGGTCACTGAGGATCGGGACGTTTTTGAGAAATTCCAGGTCGTCCTTCATGGCGTGGGCCGGCAATTGGTGACTGTGTCCTGGCGATACGACCGATCGCAACGTCGAAATATAGGGTGAACGTGCGTGAAAGTCAAGGTTTGCAAGAGGTTACGGCTGTCTCTGTCATTCCGAGATGAGAAGGTAGGAGAAGACAGCCAAACCGATCTGCGTTACCGCAAAGGAGATTCCGGCCCAGGTGTCGAGATTCCTCCTTTCGGTAAGCAACGCGGCGTTTCCGCTCTCAAGGTACGCCGCTTGCCTGTTGTCTGCTGCAATTTTGCAGTAGGCCGCGGCGGCGCCAGCAAGCACCGACAATCCGCCACTAAGGTAGAGGCCGATCCGGCGCGAAGACAGACCGGGCCGTGCTTCAAAATACGGGGAATCTTCAACCGGCAGATTCTGCCAGCCGCCCCTGAGAGCAACCTGGAATACGCTCTCGGAAAGGGTGGCGGCACTCATGCCCGCCGGCTCAAACCCTTCTTTTTTCACTGTAAGGCGCAGATCCTCCCGCAGGAGGGATGGAAGTACAAGAAACGGTGTCCGGCCCGCCAGCGAATCATCCACGTACACATCGGCACCGGGAGGCAGGCTGGTCACCGACATGTAGGTGCGGACGTTGTACCGCACGGTTCTGGATTCGCCGGGTGCCAATCGCAGCGTGTCCGTGACAATCCCTCCGTGCCAACTCTCCACATGGGGGTGGCTGATTCTCAGAACGTGGGTTCCGGGCTGGAGCGTGTCCGTGGAAAACGGGGTCCGGCCCACATAGACAGAATCCAGGAAAACGAGCGCGCTGTCAAGATCCGTAGTAATGATTATACTCGATCGTCGTGCGGTTGTGGTTGTGTCTGCCGCAGCGGTAGTGTCAGCGACCGAAGACGTATCGGCGATCGAGGTGGTATTGGCAGACGGGGCCGTATCGGTGATTGAGATTGGGTCTGACAACGTCGTTGTGCCGGATGCTCCCGGCCACGCGAATGCGGACTGTCCAAGGAGGAGCATGAACGCGACACACGCCGAAAGTCCAGGTGTCCGGATCATCTCTTTTCCTCCTTGAAGGCCTGCACGACCCGATTATCCCCGGCAACAAACAAGCGGCCCAGGCCAGCAGTTGGGGTTGTCTTCACTCTCCCGCCTGTTGTGCCGCGCCAGACGATTTCGCCTGTCGTTCGACGGATTGCGACGAGGTCTTTCCTGAGGGTCCCGGCATACACGAACTCGCCGGCCCCGAGGATTCCGGAATTGACCGGGGCACGCAATTCCGTTTTCCACATGATCTTCCCCGTCAAGCGCTGCAATCCAATGACGTCGCCGGCGGTGGTTCCGACGATCACAAGGGCAGAATCGACGAGGGCAGTGCCATAGATGGATCCGCCCACATCACACGACCACTCAGGTCTGCCTGTTGAATCGGCAATGGCGAAGAGTTTGCCTGCAAGCGTGCCGATGTACACGCGCCCTTCGTGCAACACCGGCGTTGCCTGGATCGACGCGCCTGCGTCGAACCGCCACTCCTGGCTGCCGGTGGCGGCATTGAGATGGTACAGGAACCCATCATCCGCGCCGAAGAACACCGAGCGGCCAAACCCGGCAGGAGATGAACGGATTCCCTTCAGGGCCTTGTTCTCAGGGAGCTCGAATTTCCAGACAGGCGCGCCGTCGTCCAGGGAGACACAATGCACCACCCCGATGGTATTCGCGACGAAGACGCGAGAACCCAGGAGGAGCGGGGAGACATGAATGTCGCCGAGTTCCTGACGCCACAGGATCCTGCCCTCGAGGAAATCATATGCCACAAGCGACTCCCGCGATCCAGCGAGAGGAACGATCGCGGTGTTGCCGACAAGAACCGGCGCTCCGTGAATCGCTCCGCCGAGGGTCACCCATCCGAACCGCTTGCCTGTCCCGGCGTTCAGGGCATACAGTTCGCCCCGGAGGTTGCCGAGAAAGAGCACGCTGTCCACGAGCAGGGGGGCACCCTCACCGAACCCCGCCGTCAGGTCTTCTTCCCAATCAAGCACGAGCGGAGGACCGGGGATGGCTGGCACTTCGTTGTTGCGCATCGTGTTTGTGGCAAAGGTCCGGATGCTGAATGCAGAATCCCGCGGGGCCTCGGGAAGGCGGAGCCCGCTGCATCCTTCGGCCGACAGGAGGAGGAGACCTCCACAGAGGGAACGTGCGACGATTGCGGGCAACACACGGAGGAAGTGCGCGAGGTCTTTCGCCGGTCCGGGTGACAGGTGCCGGCCGGCATGCAGGTCATTTTCTGCACAACGACGGCCCGGTATTCCTCCCGGGAATTCGTGGGTGGTCCGCATCAGAAATCCCATCCGAAGAACACCTGATGAAACAGCCCGTTCTGGAACCTGGAGAAGTTCTCTTCGATGCGTTTGCCGACGTCATAACGAATGACCAGGAATCCTCCCAGGTTCATGCGCAGACCGCCCCCTGTGCTCCCGAGGGTCTCGACATACGTGCGATCCCACGCTCCTCCCGCGTCAAAGAACAATGCACCCCGGATGGAGAAGAAGCTCAGGCCGAAGACCGGGAAGCGGATGGCGAGCTCGTCGATAAACGGGAAGCGCAGCTCATGACTCGTCAACCAGAGCTTCTCCCCGCGGACGCTCCATCTCTCGAAGCCGCGCAGGTCCCAACTCCCGCCCATGACAAAACGTCGCGACTCCTTGCCGTGATTGTAGAAGATCCAGAACCGGGAAGCGAATGCGCTCCGCTGCGAAAGCCGTGTATAATGCCGGTAGTCTGCGATGATCGAAAAGTAGTTGACGTTCGAATACTGGATGTCCGAGGTGTAGGCGAGCGTCAAGTTGAACCGGCTTCCGTCCAGCGGTCCGCTGGGCCCCCAGAGGGAATTGTCGTGGGTCAGGGCGATCGAGTTGGAGAGCAGCAGGGCCTTGCGCTGTTCGATGGCCCCATCCACCTCGCGGTTGGAGTTGCTGAGGCTGATGCCGGTTTCCACGCGCTGGAATTTTGTCAGGGGATAGCTGAGCGCAAAATACCCTCCGAACACCCGCTCATAGTAGAACTCATCCTTTGATGTCAGGTCGTACCTTCTCCCCGTGAAGCGGTAGATTCCATAGGCGTAGCTCGTCCGCTGGCTCAGGGAAATCCGTGAAATGGCGATGTTGAAGCTGGAGAGGAGCTCGTCCTGGGACTGGGCCGTATTATAGAGGAGGAAGTAATACTGATCGTTTCCCAGAAGGTCGCTCAATGCGACAAACGCGCCCCCCGAAGTGCCGAACACCGGGTCCGTGGATATTGCGCTCTGGGCGATGTCCAGGCTGTAGTCCCCGCGGTATTTGAGGTGTTCGATCTCGGATTCTCCGGAGATGGTCCTGGCTTCCCAGGGCCGGGCCCGGGCATACAGATCCATGATCCGGACGGTGGTGGATGTATCGGAGACGCTGCGAACGTCCTTGAGCGACTGCAGGCGGAAGCTGAATCGCTCGAAGGTGGCGAACACGAGGTCTCCGGTGGATGTCCAGGCCGGATCAAACGCCGATGTGACGAAGGAGGTGATGCGCGTCATCGTGCGCGTTCCGCCCGGGAACATCTTGTTCGGGTCCGTGACCCAGATGTTGTTGGTGCCGTCCACATCCGACGTGAAGGCGAGCAGGGAGCCGTCGTGTGACCAGGCAGGGGAGGCGTCGCTGTGCGGACCGCACGTAAGATACCGGATATCGTTGTCGCGAAGGTCAAACAGAAAGAGATTGTATTTCCCCTGCGCCCCGTACGGCGTCCGGTCGGAACTGAACGCAATGCGATGACCGTCCGGTGACCATGCCGGATCCCGGTCGTCGTAGTAATCGTTGGTCAACGGTTGCAGCGCGCGCGTTTCAGTGTCCAGGATGTAGAGGTCATTCTGTCCGGCCTTGTTGATCGCGGAGAACGCCACCCGCTTCCCGTCGGGCGCCCAGGATGTGGAACCGATGCTGACCAGATCGCGGAAGCGGAACGTGGTCACAAGCTCGTCGGTCAGGACATCATACACGTGCAGGGCATCGTTCTCCCCGCTCTTGGTAACGAAGGCGAGTCTCCCTTCACGCGAGATATCGATGCGGCTTCTGAACGGGTGGAAGGCCTCGAACTCGTCTGTTTGTTCCCCTTCCACGACATTCTCCACTTCGTCTTCAAGCGTCTCTTTGCCGAGGAGCTTCCGGTAGATACCGGTATAGCCGGTGCGGTTGCCGATGAAGTAGACCTCCCGTGTCGTGTCGTGTTCGAACACCACGGGCTTCGTGTTGAATCCCTCGACGGCGACTTTCTTCGTCACCTTGCTGGGCTGGTCTTTGGACGCGAGGAGGGGGTAGTATGCCTTCTTCAGACTATACAGCCATTCTTCGTCGAACTCCTTGAAGGTTTTGCCGATGGTGATCTTCAGCACATCGTTGAACGATGATTCTTTCCAGAAGTTTTCCATCAGGAGGAGGATCTTCTCCTCTCCGTAGTGTTTGCCGATATACGTCAGGACATGCTGGCCGGCCTTGTACATGAGGAAGGAGCCGTAGATGCGCGACATGTCCTCCAGTCCGACAATGAGGTCGCTCAGCACGGCGTCTCTCATGACCATTTCCGCCTGTGAGTCCCAGTCTGTCGACCAGTACTCGGCGAGGCCTTCCACGAACCAGAGCGGCGGATAGCGATCCTGCGTCTTGCGGTGGTCGGTCAGGACGCGGCTCATCTTGCTGTGCATGAAGACATGGACCAGCTCGTGCCGGATTACATGGCGGAACTGGGACGTGGACCCGTCCGAGGGGATGACCACGCGGCCTTTCAGGAATTCGAAGAACCCACCGACGCCTTCGGGGATGAAGCCGCCGATGGTGTTGGTCTGTTGGAAATGCAGGTGGGAGCTGTAGAAGATCAGGGGGACGCGCGTGTTCAGGGAGTGGTTGAACCGGATTTCCAGACCGCGGTACGCTTCTTCGGCGAAGTGCGCACCCCGTTCCGCCAGGTCCTTCATCTCCGGATAGTAGTAGATGTCAAAGTGCTCCGTCTTGAGGACATGCCACTCAAAATCGGTGTACTGCACCTTGTTCCGCCCGAAGTAAAAAAACTGGGCGTGAGCCACCTCCGCAAGTGCAAGAAAGGCGACGATGAGGAATATTCGCAAGGCGATCCGCTCCATATCCGGCCCGACAGATTCCGAAACCCCGTATTCCACTGCATGGTAGAAAGTTTTGGATGAAGTTGCAACCGGATGCGGCGATGCGGGCGAGTTACTTTACGGGGCAGCCCATGCGCCCCCGGGTCGAAAGATGTATTGACAATGGGTATGCTGGGAGCGATATTAATTTTCCACACGAAACACCACAGGAGAACACGGAGGACTTCATGAGTTCAGGCTTGACCATACGCAAAGATGCCGCCCTGGACCTCGTCTCGCTCGGCGCACTGGTGCACCGGCTGGATCCAGGGATCATCCCCTTTCGTAAGGCGACGGAGTGCAAGATCCATGTCAGCGGTGGAGAGTTCAACGTAGCCGCGAACCTTGCGGACTGTTTCCGGATGAACACCGGCATTGCCACTGCGATGGTGGAGTATCCTATCGGCGATCTGATAGCGGAACGGGTGAGAGCCATGGGCGTGCGCCCGTTCTACAAACGGTTCAAACACAACGGCGTGAACGGCCCGAACATGGCCACGGTGTACAGTGACCGCGGACAGGGTGTGCGCGCCCCTGTGGTGTTTTATAACCGGAGCAACGAAGCAGCCGCGCAGTTGAAGCCGGGCGATTTCGACTGGGCCGCCATTTTCGCCGGCGGCGTGAAATGGTTCCATAGCGGAGGCATCTTCGCCGCCCTCTCCGAATCCACCGGTGAGGTAATCGTCGAAGGGATGAAGGCAGCCCGGAAGGCGGGAGCGATTACCAGCTTCGACCTGAACTTCCGCGAGAAGCTCTGGAACATCTGGGGTGGACAACAGAAGGCCGTCGATGTTATCGGACGCATCGTGCAGAACGTGGACGTGCTCGTCGGGAATGAGGAAGATTTGCAGAAAGGCCTCGGGATCCCCGGCCCCGAGGTGGAAGCGAAGTCCAAACTTGACCCCAGCGCCTTCTTTGCCATGATCGACAACGTTTTGAAAAAGCATCCGCATGTCAAGGGGGTGGCGACCACGCTGCGCGAGGTGCACTCCACCAACCATCATAGCTGGAGCGCCGTGGCCTGGCTGAACGGGAAGACGTTCACGGCCCCGACGGCGGAATTGACCGTGCTAGACCGGGTCGGGGGAGGGGACGGCTTTGCCAGCGGATTTATCTACGGGTTGCTCTCGGACGAGAATCCGGACGAAGCGGTGAGGCTGGGATGGGCGCACGGCGCGTTGCTCACGACTTTCCCGGGAGACACGACGATGGCTACCGTCGAACAGGTTCGCGCATTTGCCAAAGGAGGGTCTGCGCGTATTCAGCGCTGATGTGCGCCGGCCAGCACGCGGCATGCCGGGAACGTGCAATCAACCGCACGTTCCCCGGGGTTCCGGTCAGCACCACACGCGCCCTTCGCACGAACCGCGTCGGCGCTACCAGGCGGTGCCGTCACGGAAGACGGTGACGAAGAGGATCAGAGCAAGCGTGAGTATCGCTACTCCCAGGGCAATGTAGTGCTGTTTCTTCATGTCACCTTCCCGAGCTCCGTTTTGAGATAGTTGATCACCTCGACCGGCGTCGGATCCTCTTCGTGAAGGATGGCCAGGTAGTAGCTTACCCAGTCGCCAAGGTAGATCAGCGAAAACATGCGGGCCAGGAGCCCATTCCCCTCGCTCCATACCTCCGTAACGTGCGACGTGTGCTTCCCGATGATCTCCCTGGTGATGCCCATGCGGATCTGCACACGAGGGTGGTCCGCTTTGTCGCGCAGGAAGAGCACGGCCATCTCCTGCATCTCGTTCTCCAGCACCTTCCATCCCACCAGTTCGTTGTGATTCATTTCGGGCAGGACGTGGCCGAACGCAAGTGCCTTGCCGTTCTCTGCGATCTGGCCACGCCAGCGTGTATTCACGGTGTCGAATCGCTCCGTTGAAGAGTAGCACACCACGATGCGGTGCTTGATCTCCTGGGCGAGTGCCAGCGCACGGTTCGACGCGGGATCCGGCGACGTGTACTCGCCGGCCTTGACGGTGAGCAGCGACAGGGTCTCCTTGATCTCTTTCTGTTTGTTCTTGACGAGGCCGAGGTTCATGAGGGTGAGGAGAAGCGGAAAGAATGCATACCCGAGTGCTGCCCGGGGGGGGAGGCCGCCGGGGACTTTGATGAAGGGCGTACGCGCCTTCCGCGCAAGCACTTCGGTCGTCCCGTTCGACGAAATGCACAAAATGCGCGCTTTGCGCCTGAGGGCCTCGCGGTGCGCCGCGTTGGTTTCCTCTGTGTTCCCGGAGTAACTCGAGATGATGACGAGGGTATCCGGACCCACGAATTTCGGAAGCGTATAGTTGCGGTTGACAAGAAACGGGATCTTCAGCTCGTCGGCAAGATACGAACGGAGCAGGTCTCCGCCGATGGCCGAGCCGCCGAGTCCACACACGACGATGTTGTGGATGCCGGTCGCCCGGAGCCGTACCCCGGCGTTCCGGCCGATCTCCAGCGCCTCGGAAACCTGTTGGGGGAAACCGCGGAGCAAACTAAACATGTTGGCCTTGTCTACGCGGGCAATGGATTCGGAGTCCATGTGATCCTTTCTTTTCACTGGTGGCCGTCGGCCGGTTTACACTTCGAGAGGTATTTCGGGGACCTTGTTCTTGATGATCGATGAAAGATACTCACGGATATCGCGCTCGCGTGTCATGCCCAGCACCTTGTCCGCCACGCGTCGTGCATCCTTGTACTTGATGGACCTGATGATCTTCTTGATTTCCGGGAGGACGGGTGGAACGACGCTGAGCTCATCGATGCCGAGTCCCACCAGCAGGACCGTTGCGAGGGGATCGCCTCCCATTTCGCCGCAGACGCCGACCCAGACATGTCTCCGGTGTGCCGCCTCGATGATATGGTGGAGTATCCGGACGACCGCGGGGTTGAAGGGCTGGTAGAGCGCGGCGACGGAATCATTCCCGCGGTCCACCGCCATCATGTATTGCACGAGGTCGTTCGTCCCGATGCTGAGGAAATGCACTTCCGCTGCGAGCTGTTCGGCCATGATCGCGGCACCCGGAATTTCGATCATCACGCCGATCTTGATCCGCGCGTCGAACGGAACACCCCTGGCGCGGAGTTCTTCTTTGGCCTGCCGGACGTACGCTTTGGCCTTCTGCACCTCTTCGAGCGTTGCCACCATGGGGAACATCACCCGGACATTTCGACGGGCACTCGCCCTGATGATGGCGCGAAGCTGATTCATGAAGATCTCGGGCCGATCCAGCAGGACACGTATGCCGCGCCACCCGAGGAACGGGTTCTCTTCATGATGTGTATCGGGCGCGAGTTTGTCGCCGCCGACGTCGAAGGTGCGGAAGATGACCGGATGCGGGTATGCAGCATTGGCGATCTGCGTGTAGACGAGGGCCTGTTCGTCCTCGCTCGGATAATCCGGCCGGCCGATGAGCTGGCTTTCGGTGCGGAACAGTCCGACTCCTTCCGTGCCCTGCACCTTGGCAAATTCGATCTCCTCGGGAAACTCAAGATTCGAGGAGAGCTCCACGCGCTTCCGGTCAATGGTTTCTGCCGGCAATCCGGCAATATCCGCGAGCTTCTCCTCGAACGCCCGGAACCTGGCGGCTTTGACTTCAAGATTTTCCCGCGTCGTCGCAGAGGGATTGAGGATCAGCACGCCGGCATACCCGTCGATGGCCACGGAATCGCCGGTCTTGACCTGCTTCGTGGCGTTGCGCAGGCCGACCACCGCGGGGATTTTCAGTGACCGGGAGAGGAGGGCTGCGTGTGAGGTGACGCCGCCCAGGTCGGTGGCGTAGCCCAGCACCTGGTTCCGGCTGAAGATGACGGTATCGGCCGGGGTCAGGGTTTCGGAAACGATGACGGAGGTTCCTTCCAGTCGGGAGATGAGCTTCTGGTCCTGGATGTTCCGGATGATCCTGTTCATGACGTCATCCACATCGTGCGCCCGCTCGTGCATGTATTCATCGGTGGCGGCAAGCATCAGGTGTTTGTACTTGCTGATCTCATCGTGGACGATGAATTCCGCATTCTGGAGCTCATCGGCGATCCTGCGCTCGATGGTGCCCATGAGGATGGTGTCGCCCAGGATCATGATCTGCGCTTCAAAAATCGTCGCGCTGGTTGAGCCGAGCTTCTGCTCGGCGAACGCGTGGATCTTGCGGAGCTCTTTTTCCGCCCGTGCGTTGGCGTTTCGCAGGCGCTCGATTTCTGCCGGGACGTCATCGGGTGCGATCGCGCGGGCGTTCACCTCCGGGACCACCTTAGAATAGAGGTACACCGGCCCGACGGCGATGCCCGGAGCGGCAGCGATGCCCTTGAAGATGATTTCGGCCTGCGTGAGCGTTGCGTCCATCATTTCAGTTCTCCCCGAAACCCTGTTCGAACAGTTCCACCATTGCTTCGGCCGCCTGTTCCTCATCCGGGCCGCTGAAGACCAGGAGCAGAGACGATCCTTGCTCGGCGGCAAGGGTCATGACGCCTATGATGCTTTTGCCGTTGATCTCGAAAACGCCTTTCTTGATGGTGAAGTCCGCTTTGTAGCGCGAGGCGGTTTTCACGATTGCCGCAGCGGGCCGGGTATGCAGACCCGCCTTGTTCACGATGATGACGGTGCGCTCGATCATGGACGGCTCAGGTCTCTCTGTGAACGAGCGTACGGGCCAGGGCGTGGAGCATCTCCCTTGCCGGCGTGCGGGGGAGCGTGTCGAGAGATCCCGTTGCCCGCCGTGTATGGCGCATCACCGCGGCCTCGGTGTCCCTGATAACGCCGTATGCATCGTAGAGCGACCGGACTGTGGCAATGAGCTCCCGCCTTTGTGCGGGTGACTCCGTGCGGGCGGGAGGAATCGTCTTGCGCCTCAGCACGCGGTCCAGCAGGACCTTGTCGGACTTCCGCGCCCGTTCCCGCGCCGTAAGCAGGAGAAAGGTCCGTTTCCCCTCCAGAATATCCCCGCCGATGGTCTTTCCAAACCGCTTTTCGTCGCCGACGACGTCCAGAAGGTCATCCTGCAATTGAAAGGCGCGGCCCAAGTAGCGGCCAAAGGTACTCAAACGGTTCACGTCGCGAACGGATCCGCCCCCGATTCTGGCTCCGAGCTCGGCGGCCACGGAGATCAGCAGCCCGGTCTTGAGGTCGATCATGGCGAAGTAGTCGTCCACCGTGATGTCATTGCGTCGCTCGAATTCAAGATCAAAGGCCTGACCTTCACACACGCCAATGACGCTCCTGGTGAACAGCCGGAGGAGAGCTTCCTGATCCTCGACGGCGGTCTTGAGCAACTGCTCGTACGCAACGGCAAGGAGCGTGTCTCCGGCCAGAAGCGCGGTGTTCAGATCCCAGCGGACGTGTACGGTCGGCCGTCCGCGGCGGGTACGGGCATGGTCCATGATATCGTCATGCACCAGGGTGAAGTTGTGCATGATTTCGACGGCTGCGCCGGCTGGGAGTGCCTTTGCGGTCGAACCTCCCACGGCCTCAGCTGCCAGCAGAACCAGAGCGGCTCTCAGGCGTTTCCCCCCTCCTGTTAGCACATACGCGCATGCCTCGTGAAGCTGCCTGGGAGTACGTTCCGTGATGAGGGAAGCAAGGTACCGGTCCACGCGGGTTCTCAACCGGAAGTATCGGCGACGGAAGTGTTCCTCGGTCACGGGTTGGATCTCCTGACGAGAGGTCGTGTTTGCAGGTCGGCGATCGTCCGTGCCCCGGTAAGAAACATGACGCCTCTGAGGTCTTCCATCCATCGCTGTATCTGTTGCAGCAATCGCGCCCGCCCGCCGGCGCGGAGCGCTTCGAGCATCGGCCGGGCAGAGCCGACGAGATCAGCCCCGAGAGCAATGCACCGGGCCATGTCCATGCCGGAGCCGATGCCGCCGGAGGCAATAAGCGTGAAACGGAGCGACCCGGTGCGGAGGGATGCGGCCTCGCGTACTGCCGTTGCCGTGGGCACGCCCCAATCCCAGAAAGTCTCCCGCCGGTCCGACGCATCACGGCGGAGAATTTCCACACCTGCCCAGCTCGTTCCTCCAGCGCCCGCAACGTCGATGTATCGCACTCCAGCATCCAGGAGACGGCGGACAACGTCCCGCGATAGACCCGCGCCGACTTCCTTGACGATCACGGGTACGGGGAGTTCGCGCACCAGGAGGGCGATGCCTTCGAGGACGCCACTGAACTGCGGCGTCCCTTCAGGTTGAAGGAACTCCTGGAGCGGATTCAGATGCACCGCCAGCGCATCCCCTTTGACCAGGTTCAGGAGGCGCAGGATCGCATCGGTACGGTGTGCCGAGGCGATTTCCGCGGCGCCGATGTTCCCTACGATGGGGATGCCGGGCGCCACGTCGCGAACGACAGAGAAGGTCTTATGAAAGGTGGTGTCTTCGAGGGCCTGGCGTTGACTTCCGACGCCCATGGCGATGCGGGCCTCGGCGCAGACCGCCGCAAGATCGCGGTTGATTCTCCCGGCCCCTGCGTAACCGCCGGTCATGCACGAAACCATCAGCGGCGCGGAGAGGGCGTGGCCAAGAAACACCGTCGAGCAATCGACCTGCGCAAGATCGAGCTCCGGGAGCGCGTTGTGCACGAACTCCCACTCTTCAAGCCCGGTGGTCTTGGAACGAAACGTCACGTTCCTCTTCAGGACGAGGTCAACGTGCTGGGCCTTCCGGGCAACGGTACCGCGGGGAGGGGATCGTTTGGGCATGCAGGTCGGTGGCGTTGTGCTCCGGTTGCTTGCGCTCAACATACGCAATTCACTCCCGAATTTCAATCCCGTGACGGTGGTCACAGATGGGCCGGGGCAGGTTGCTTATCACTCGAGAGTTGTGTACCATGAAGTGATTTTTTAAGCCGGAATCCACACTATGCATGCCATCATACCGGTCGCGGGGATTGGGACGCGCCTTCGCCCGCACACGTTCACGCACCCCAAAGTGCTGCTCAACGTGGCCGGGAAACCCATTCTCGGGCATATCATGGACAAGGTGGTCGCTGACGGCGTGACCTCGGCGACAGTGGTCGTTGGGCATATGAGCGAGCGGATCATTGAGTTCGTAGAGGCCGCGTATCCGAAGCTTCCGGTGGATTTTATTGAGCAGGAGATGCCCCTGGGGCTGGGGCACGCGATCTACACGGCACGCCATGCCCTGAAGGATGAGCCCATCCTCATCATTCTGGGGGATACGATTTTCGACGTGGACCTGCGTCCGGTGCTGAAGAAACCGGTGTCGGCACTCGGGGTGAAAATGGTCGAAGATCCGCGGCGTTTCGGCGTCGCAGAGGTGCTCGACGGCGCGATCGTCCGTCTGGTGGAGAAACCCGAACGCCCCACCAGCAATCTTGCCGTGGTGGGACTCTATCATATCCATAATACGCCCCTGTTGCGTGCCTGCCTGGATGAAGTCGTCTCCCGCGATATCCGGACGAAGGGGGAGTACCAATTGACGGACGTGTTGCAGATGATGATTGACCGGGGTGAGCGGATGGAGACATTTCCCGTTGAAGGATGGTATGATTGCGGGAAACCGGAAACCATGCTCTCCACCAACCGCGCATTGCTGGAGGGGCACTCCACCTTTCGCCCCATGGAGGGTGTCGTGATTTCCGAACCCGTGTACATCGCTCCGAACGCTGTGTTGTGCAATTGCGTGATCGGCCCGAACACCACGGTCGGCGACGGCGCGGAAATCAGCGAAGCCGTCATCCGCAACTCCATCATCGGGTCGCAGGCCCGGGTGGGGAGGGTGCTTCTGGAAAACTCGATCATCGGCAACGGCGCCATGGTGAAGGGGAGTTACAAACGCTTCAACGTCGGCGATGCTTCGGAACTTGAATTCCAATAGTCACGTATCGATCACAGCTGAGGTACTCCATGTCCTATCTGTTTACGTCCGAGTCCGTCTCCGAGGGACACCCTGACAAGGTGTGCGACCAGATTTCGGATGCTGTGCTGGACGCAATCCTGGCACAAGACAAGCATTCCCGTGTGGCGTGCGAGAGCTTTGTGACGACGGGTCTGGCGTTTGTCGGAGGTGAAATCACGACGAAAGCATACATAGAAGTGCAGGACCTTGTCCGCAAGGTGATCCATGATATCGGCTATACCAAGGCGGACTATCGATTCGACGGGGAATCCTGCTCGGTCATTTCCAGTATTCATTCGCAGTCACCGGACATTGCCCGGGGGGTGGACACGGGCGGGGCGGGTGACCAGGGAATGATGTTCGGGTACGCCTCCAGCGAAACGCCCGAGTACATGCCGATGCCGATCATGTTTGCGCACAAGCTGGTAAAACGGCTCTCCGATATCCGGAAAAAAGAGAACAAGCTGATGCCCTACCTGCGTCCCGATGCCAAATCGCAGGTGACGATCGAATACCACGGCAGAAAACCGGTGCGGGTGCACACCATCGTGGTCTCCACGCAGCACGATCCCGACGTGACGCAGAAGAAGATCCGCGAGGATGTCATCAAGCATGTCATTCGCAAGGTTCTTCCTGAGGAGATGCTGGACAAGAACACCGTGATTCACGTGAACCCCACCGGCCGCTTTGAGATCGGCGGACCGCATGGGGACACCGGGCTCACGGGGCGCAAGATCATCGTGGACACCTATGGCGGGCGGGCTCCGCATGGCGGCGGCGCCTTTTCGGGAAAAGACCCTTCGAAGGTGGACCGCAGCGCGGCGTATGCCACGCGCCACCTTGCCAAGAACCTCGTGGCGTCCGGCCTGGCGGACGAGTGTTTGATCCAGGTGGCGTATGCCATCGGCGTCGCCGAACCGGTCTCTGTGCACGTCAATACCTACGGCACAGGCAGAATACCTGATATGGAGCTGGAGAAGGTGATTGTCAATGAAGTCGATATGACCCCGCGGGGGATCATCAAGCGGCTCGACCTCCTCCGCCCGATTTACAGGAAGACTGCTGCCTACGGCCATTTCGGACGGACCGAAAAGGAATTCACGTGGGAGAAGCTGGACCTCGTGAACACGATCCTCAAGGCGATTAAATAACGGGATACCCGGAACACATTCTTCATTCAGAAGGTACGAGAACGTATGGATCAGAAAGTCGGCAAATACAAAGTCCGTGACCTGAAGATGGCCAAGGAAGGTACGCGACTCATCGAGTGGGCCGAGTCGCGCATGCCGGTGCTCATGGCGCTTCAGGAGAAGTACAAGAAAACCAAACCGTTCAAGGGGTACCGGATCGCCGGATGTCTGCATGTGACCAAAGAGACCGCAGTCCTGGTGAAGACGTTTGTTGCGGCCGGAGCGGACGTGAGCTGGAGCGGCTGCAACCCGCTCTCCACCAATGATGCGGTGGCCGCGGCGCTGGCGGCCCAGGGCGTGTCCATCTTTGCCTGGCACGGCATGAACGTGAAGGAATTCTACTGGTGCATCGAGCAGACGTTGAAATTCCATCCCAACCTCACTCTGGATGACGGCGCGGATCTGATCTTCACGATTCACAAATCCCACCCGGAATTCGCCCAGAAGTTCGTCATCGGAGGCACGGAAGAGACCACCACGGGCGTGCACCGTCTCCGCGCAATGGCCGCGGACGGAGCATTGCGGTATCCGGTGATTGCGGTGAACGACGCGGAAACAAAGTGGGACTTTGACAACGTCTACGGTACGGGCCAGTCGACGCTGGACGGCATCCTCCGCGCGACGAGCGTGCTCCTCGCCGGAAAGAACATCGTCGTCGCGGGATTCGGCCATTGCGGGCGCGGCGTCGCGCAGCGCGCAAAAGGCCTCGGTGCCAACGTGATCGTGACGGAAGTCAAGCCGACTGCCGCCCTGAAGGCCACGTTGGAAGGGTTCCGTGTGATGAAGATGGATGATGCCGCGAAGGTGGGCGACATCTTCGTGACCGCCACGGGCGTCAAAGACGTGATCGTCAAACGGCACTTCCAATCCATGAAGGATGGGGCGATCGTCTCGAACACCGGCCACTACGACTGCGAAATCAATCTTCCCGATCTGCTTTCCGTGACGAAAGGGAAACGTGAGATCCGGGAGAACAACGAAGAGTATGTCACGAAAGACGGCCGGCGGATTTATCTGCTCGCCCAGGGACGCCTGGTGAACCTCGCCGCGGCGGAGGGACATCCTTCGGAAGTGATGGACATGTCGTTTGCGAACCAGTTCATGTCACAGCTCCGGCTGGCGGAATTGCATAAGAAGGGCGTGCGGCTGGAGAACACCGTGCACGACATTCCCGAAGCCCAGGATCAGGAAATCGCGCGCGTGAAACTGGGAACGAACGGGATCAAGATCGACAAACTGACCCCCGACCAGCTCAAGTACATCGAGGATTACAGCTCGGGCACGTAGTCCCGGGACAGAGACGTTGTGCAGGACCACGGCGGGTTGCGCAAGCGGCCCGCCGTTTGTTTTTGACGGTGTGCCCGGTTGGGCGCTGCCCCATAAGGGGTGCAGGTTCCCTTCGCTTGAACCTCAGGGCATTTCTTGGTATTATGAAGCGATGAAGGCTCTTTCTCCGTCTGCGGCTGAGTCTCTCCGCGATCTTCTGGATATCGTTCCCGATATGTGTTTTGTCATCTCTGCGGATCAGAAGATCCTGGACTGCAACCAACGGGCACGGGCAGTGACCGGTCTCCCTGCTCAACTCGACGGCTCCATCCCTTTTGCGTCTCTGCTGACCCCCGATTCGCCACGTCCTCCCTTCGATGTCCTCGACGATACCAACCGCTCTTGTGAAACTGAAGTCCGGTTCCGCCAGGACGGTCGCAGGGCCATGGATGCCCTGGTGTACGTGAATTGCATGGGGGTTGAGGCCGACCGACAGTATCTGGTGTTCGGAAGGGATATCTCGGGATCCAAGCAGCGCGAACTGGATCTGCTCCGTTTTGCCAACGTGGTCCACTATACGGTCAACCCCATCCAGATCACCGATGCCCAGGGGAGAATGATCTACGTGAACCCGGCGTTCGAACGCACGACGGGGTTCACCAAGGAAGAACTCATCGGCCGCAATCCCAGCATCATTTCCAGCAAGAAGTACGGCAGGGAATTCTGGGAGCGCGTCTGGACGACCATCAGCGCCGGGAGGATCTGGAACGGTGAAATCGAGAACCGCCGCAAGGACGGCGAACCGCTGTATACGCAGCTCCTGATCTCTCCGATCATGGACGTGGACGGAAACGTCGTGGGGTATCTGGGGTCGCACCGTGACGTCACGGAGCAACGCGCGCTCGAGCAGCAGCT
>JADLEA010000414.1 GCA_020846365.1 Bacteroidota bacterium | reverse complement strand
GCCGGGGCGTAGCCCACCTGCGAGTGGGTAATGACGGGTGAACGGGTCCATTGAGGGATCGTGTGGCCCGTGAGCGACCACCTGATCACATCACCGGCTTTGTTCGAAGGCAGGAGTGTGCGGACGATGAACCAGCCGTTTTGCGCCTGCTGCCGTCCGTCGTAGAGTCCGAGCTCGCAATCCTCCGCCTGAACGGCAATCCTGCGGGTCGGATCCTCCGGTGCAAGCACAAGACGTCTTCCTGTCGCGATGGGGGAAGGTTCCCTAGCGCCCCAAGGGGTTGTTGCCATGGTACCTGTAGGGTAGAGAGGAAAGTGCCCGAAGCTGGAGTCCATCAGAAACGATTTCTCAAAATAGGCGGAGGGGAGGAACTCAAGGTTGAAGCCGGCTCTCCCTTCCAGTTCGACGGGGAGTGGCTTCTCCAGATGCACCGTGAGTGTGACCCCCTTGCCTTCTGCGGTTGCCCTGATCTGGTACTCGAAGCGGTGATTCGGGTACGAGAGGTGTACTTCTATCGTCCGCTCGTCCTTCTTCACCGTCCGCCGAACAAGTTGAGGCACGGGATCCCACTGTCCGGGGGTCGGACTCAGCCGGACATCGCCGTTCGTTGCGGTCCGCGCCCCGTGATGGATGATCTCTATGCCGGCGATCTTTGCATCGCTGAAATTGCCGTCGTAGAAATTACTGTACACCAGGAAATTCAGGCCACGAGTCTCAAAGTACCCGGCATCGTTCAGGATGAGGACTTCATCTGACTGTTGCGCAGGGCAAAGATTCCATAGCAGGATTCCGGTGCTCAAAAGCAGGCGTGTGCGTCTTCCCATATGCTTCATCCTTCTCTACATGCTTCCATGAAAGTGATTCTCGTTGGCGCAGTCGCGGCGCAATGGCGGCTTCAAAAGACCGACAGAGTCTGCCTTCGATTCATGTCTTCCCCGTGAGCAAATGTATGGTCTGCTGCACTCATTAACAACGTGCAGGCGAAATGACAGTTTTACGGATATGTGCGGATATTGAACTTGTCTGTAGCAATTCAAACAGCCGTATGCTCAGAAGGTACATGGGAGCCAGCTGTTGGCGGAGAGGTGCGTGGAACCCGAAGTGTGGTAAAGGAGTCACGCGTTACGTTGTGTGGCAGATAGGCGCTTGAGATGCGCGTGTGGCGAAGAAGCACCTTCTAAGCAGAGCTGCAAAGAGGCGCGTTTGGCCGAGGTGCGCAGCAAAAAAATCCTCTTGACATTCTTGCGGCGAAGTGTTATTTATATTTGGACTAATTCTAAATAAGAATCGGTCAATCTGTGCAGTGAGCTGCATATTTTTTTGTAGGCGATATACGACAATATCAGTCCGGTTTACCCTGGCACCAGCGATTCCACACGATTCTGCGCTGGATAAGACGATGGGGCCAACCCGATTGCGGAAGCGATCTCGGTCGGCCAGAGGTGAGAGTTGAGGGACACAGTCGGCAGCAACGACTGGATCGCAATGAGATAAGAGACAAAAAAAAGGCATGTCACCCAATCCTTGGCAGGCAGGTGACACGCCGGGTGCAGAGAGGCAGCGGGACAACCGTTTCCGGCCGAACCACGCCCTTTTGCATGAGCAAGATACTAAACGGGGAAGGGAAGCGCAATACATCGACATTGGGGTCGATTTGTTGGTGAGGCAACGGGCATATCGACATTCGACTCGATGTGTTGCCGAGGCAACCGGTGTACTCGCGTCCGTGGAAAATCTTCAGTGAGGTAAAGAACATGATTGAAATCAGCTACCATCGCCCAACGGCTCACGTCAGCCGGTGGAGGTTTGTGGCGATACTTTCAGTGGCGGCTCTTTGCTCCGCGCACCTGTCAGCTCAGAGCACCGGGTCTGTCCGGGGATTCGTGCGCGGGTCAGATGGCTCAACGATCATGGATGCTCTGGTCACACTCACCGGTACCGATCACAGGGGGTCCACGGACAAAGACGGCGTTTTCTTTCTCGCCGGCGTTCAGACCGGTACCTACACTCTCGCCGTGCGTATGCCCGGTTATCAACCGTCAAACCAGACCTGCTCGGTTGTAGCGGGCGACACCGCCGACGTTGCCATAGTCCTCACCGACTCCCGCATCGAGATGCAACCAGTGGTGGTCACCGGAACGCGGACCGAGAGGCCTTACACCACCTCGCCTGTCCGCACCAATCTTATCGCCCGGGAAGAGATGAACCGGGCTGCTGCCCGGGATCTGAGAGATGTCCTGGAGGAGCAGACGGGGCTTGCGATTGTGCACGATCATGGAGCTGGCATCCAGGTGCAGGGGCTGGATCCGGCATACACGCTCATTCTCATCGACGGAGAGCCGGTCGTCGGGCGCACTGCGGGAACGCTCGAGCTCAGCCGCATCGCCATCACCGATGTCGAGCGCGTCGAAGTTGTCAAGGGACCTTCTTCCTCGCTGTATGGAGCGGATGCCCTGGCCGGCGTGGTGAATATCATCACGGAGGAACCACGCACGGGTACTGACGGTCTGGGCGTGAACCTGCAGTCGCGATATGGTTCTTACCGCACGCTGGATCTCTCGGCACGGCTGAGGTACTCCGGCAGCGACGTCGGGGCCTCCATCGCGTTCAATCGAAAGAGCTCAGCCGGATACGATCTGACTCCGGCCTCGATATCCCCGACCGCACCGCCGACCACCGACTACACCATCAGCCCTAAAATCCTGGTGCAGCTCTCTCCGTTCACCTCCCTGTCTGTGCACGGGAGGGTCTTTGTCGGACGCCAGGAAAGCGATCTCGATCTGGAGGAGGGAGGTACTCTGACACGGATGACGGAGCTGTCGAGAACGAACGATTGGAGTGTTGCCTCCAAAATCGAGCACTCGCTCAATGCCTCGACCACGTTCAAGGGGAAGGTGTATGTGATGTCCTATAACAGCGACTACTCGCTCCGCGCAGCCAGCAGCGGAGCTTTGCACAGCACGGATCCGTTCGAGCAGACGTACATGAAGGCCGAGGCGCAAGTCGACGCCGTCCTGACAGCACAGCATCTGTTTACTGCCGGCGCAGGGTATGTGCGGGAAGCGGTCGAGGCAGTCCGCATCGCTGAGGGAGTACACCGTGCAACAAGCGCGATTGCGTTTGCGCAGCATGAATGGATCCCAACCGAAGCTCTGGATGTGGTTGCGAGCATCCGGTTCGATTCGCACAGCGACTACGCGGAACGCCTGAGCCCTAAGGCGAGTGTGCTCCTTTCGCCGCTCTCCTGGCTCAAAGTGCGACTCTCGGCGGGAAGCGGCTTCAAGGCCCCGACGTTTCAGCAGCTCTACCTTGACTTCACGAACCCCGCTGTAGGATACAGCGTCTTCGGCTCGACAGGCGTGATTGACAAGCTTGCGAATCTTCAGGCAGGCGGCCAGGTGCAGCAGCTCCTCGTCGACCCGTCCAAGCTCTCCCTGATCCGGCCTGAATCCTCCCTCTCGTTCAATTGCGGTGTGGACGTGGCTCCGGCGGAGATGATTCTTCTGCGTGTCAATGCCTTCCGGACTTCGCTCAAAGACATGATCGAGACCGCGCCGGTTGCGGTGAAAACGAACGGCCAGAGCGTGTTCACCTATTTCAATCTGAACCGGGTCTCTACTCAGGGGTTGGAGACGGAATTGACGTTCAAACCAGGCGCAGGGATGTCGGTGCACTTCGGATACCAGTATGTGGAGGCCATTGACCGGGATGTTTTGGAGGCGGTGCGTGCAGGCCGGATCTCGAAGAGAGGATCCACAGGCCGGCTTCGCGCCGTTCAGGAATCCGAATATGGAGGACTGTTTAACCGGTCATCCCACTCGGGAACCTTCAAAGTGCATTATGACAATCCCGGGTTGGGCCTCTCCGCCTCCTGCCGCTGCCTTGTGCGCGGCCGCTACGGGTTTTCCGATGTGAACGGCAATACCATCCTGGACGACGAAAGCGAATACGCCCCGGGCTATGCATTGTGGAATCTCTCGGTGTCGCAGCGCCTTCCCGGCAGAGTCACCCTGCAGTGCGGAATCGAGAACATGCTGGACAAGACCCAGCCGCAGTTCGATCCCTCCCTCGCGGGGCGAAGGCTGTTTTGCGCCGTCTCAGTAGAGTACTGAACCATCATCACAGCAAAGGATAACTACAATGCTTCAAAGACGTTTCATGATTCCGCTGGTTGCTCTGTTTTGCGTGCTGATCAGTTCCTGCAAAGAGGATGAAATCGTGGAACCCACGGGCGACGTCTCGCAGGCGGCCGTCGTGATGCTCAAAGACATTCCGGCCGATTCGAGCGGGACAAGCGGTCAGTTCACTTATGTGCGGCTTCGGGACAGTCTCCTTGTTTCCCTTTCGGATTCGAACACGACCGGATGGGACATCGCTTTTCGATCCACAACGATTCGGATCAATGCCGGCTTGAGCGGCCCCGGACAGGGGGGTGCGCTGGTGCTCCACAACTGCGATTTCGACACGCTCTCACGCGTCCCGGCAACCGGCTATGCCGTCGATTCAACAGCCCGGCCCGCAACCCTGGGTCTGGCCGTGCCCACGGGATCGGGAAAGGGGTGGTACAACTACAACCCGTCCACGAACATCATTGCGCCAATCCCGGGAGTGGTGCTCGCGCTCCGCACGGCGGACGGAAAGTTCGCAAAGGTACAGATCCTCAACTACTATCGCGGCGCGCCTGCGGTACCATCGGCAACCGACAGCCCGCGCTACTTCACGATCCGGTATGTCTACCAGGCGGATGGTTCAACGGATGTCCAATAGTCTCCATCTCTCACTACTCTCACACAATCAAGGAAGCGTCACCATGCGGATCTCCATGCTCAATTACCTGAAGCCGGTGCTGGCGGCCTGCGCCGCTGCAATGCTCATTCTTCCTTCCATGGCCCTGTCGGGCGAAGACTCCGAAGGAACCATGCCTCCAACCGTTTCGCTCGTACTGGTTGGTCATGGCGGCGTTCCCAATGACTATCCGAATCTAAAGGAATTCTTCCGGCTCCACGACAAGGGCGGGGATGAGTTCGAGAAGATAGAGGAAGAGATGATCCACTGGCCCCGCACAGAGTCGAATGACGCGTATTGGGCCGGGTTCATGAAAGTCGTGGGCGAAATCAGGAACGCGGGCAAGTACCTTTCGGTCCACCCGGCGTTCAATGAATTCTGCGCACCGACCGTCGATGAAGCTCTGGCCGCGGCCACTGCCGCGAAGCCGGATGTGATCATCGTGACGAGCATCATGCTAACCCCGGGCGGTGTCCACTCGGAACGGGACATTCCGGCGTCCATTGAATCGTTCAGGGAAGAGAACCCTTCCATTCGCATTGTGTATGCCTGGCCGTATGATCTGCGTGAAGTAGCGCAATTCGTCAACATGCAATCCACGAAGTTCATTCAGGACAGGCCATAACGGTGTGGCCGCGCCTGCCACACACGCTTCTGGTGATCGCCGGCACCGGCCTGGCTATCGTTGTGCCGTTTCTCCTGAGCACTTCTCCGGGCTACTCCGCCGGCCGGACCCCGGGCGACGAGGAAGTTGCGGATTCGCTCGCGAGGGGAGAGGAACTCTACACGGAGAAGTGCTCCGGGTGTCATCGGCTGTACAGGCCGAAACGGTTCAAGCGCGCACGGTGGGAGCGGGTCCTCATGGACATGAAACCGCAGGCAAAACTCACGCAACCGGAATACGAATACATACGATCGTTCCTGCTCTCCCGGAGTAGAGATGCCACTGCGGGACCGGGAGAAGAAGTCCGACCGGAAGAGATCGCTCAGTAGGATTTCCTCTGCAAGCGCCGACCCTGAATTGGCATGTCACCCGCGGAATACGTACCTTTTGCACCACGTCGTTCTCTGCGCCATCCATTCCTGCAAGAACTGCGGGACGATGCGTGACCGGTACGTGAACAACGCCACTACACCTCCTATCATCGGGCGGATATGACATGCACGAAGTGACTCTCATTCCGGGGGACGGCATCGGACCCAGCATTACGGAGTCGGCAGTCCGCATCATCGAGGCCTCGGGCGTCAAGATCGCCTGGGACAGAGCTGAAGCCGGGATGGCTGCAATTGACAAGTACAAAGACCCGCTCCCCAAAGCTGTGCTGGATTCGATCGAGAGGACGCGCGTTGCGCTGAAAGGTCCTCTCACGACTCCCGTGGGCTCCGGCTTCAGGAGCGTGAACGTTGCGCTCCGGAAAGAGTTTGACCTGTATGCCAATGTGCGTCCGGCCAAGACTTTCGAGGGCGTTACGTCGCAGCACGATGATCTGGATATCGTGATTGTGAGGGAGAACACCGAAGAGTTCTATGCCGGGATCGAGCACTACATAGACCCCCAGCGGAGTGCGGCGGAGACTATCGGCATCGTGACCCGCTCCGGATCTCATCGCATCCTGAAGTACGCCTACGAATTCGCCCGGAAGTACCACAGGAAGAAAGTCACCACCGTCCATAAGGCCAACATTCTCAAGTACACCGGGGGGTTGTTTCTGGATGTTTCCCGGGAGGTCGCCGCAGAGTATCCCGACCTTGAGTCAAATGACCGGATCATCGACAACATGGCCATGCAGATGGTCATGAATCCCCACCAATTCGACGTCATTGTGACGACGAATCTCTTCGGCGATATCCTTTCGGATCTTGCGTCGGGGCTTGTGGGCGGACTCGGCCTGGCGCCGGGGGCGAACATTGGATACACCGCTTCTATCTTCGAGGCGGTACACGGGAGCGCTCCGGATATTGCGGGAAAGGATCTCGCTAATCCCACAGCGGTGATTCTGGCGGGAGTTTTGCTGCTACGCCACCTGAACGAAGAATCGGCTGCGGAGCGCATCGAACGCGCGGTGAGGTCGGTGATCAAAGAAGGGAAATGTGTGACGCGAGACCTGAACCACCAGTCACCCGTGGGCACGTCGAAGATGACCGCTGCAATCATCGACCGGCTCACGGACTAATTTCCCCAATCCGGATTTTGCCCGCGGCGAGCAACAGAAGTTCACGACCGAAGCGAATGGCGGTGGATCATGCCGGCTCGCTTCAGTCCTTCCCCTCATCCAGTAGGTCCCCGTCCGGTGATGCATACCTCATGGGACTCGGCCGGAGCCCTTCCAATGTGGATGCGATTCTGGCCGCGTCGCCGACGATGACCATGGTCATCCGCGAAGTGTCAAGATACCTGCGCGCGACGCGGAGCACATCCTCGCGCGTGACTTTGCGGAGGCGATCGGTGTACGTTGCGAATGTGTCTTTGGGGAGATCGTAGAGGGGTATCACCGAGAGGGCTTGGGCGATCTGCGCCGGCGTCTCAAAAGCCAGCGCGAATGACCCGGCAAGACTCTCCTGAGCGAACCGCAGTTCTTCGTCTGAGATCCCACCATCCCGCATCAACTCCAACTCATGCAGCAGTTCGCTTGCAGCTTCCGCCGTCTTTTCCGTATGGAAAGCCCCCCCTGCGACAAACGGACCGGGAGTGCGGAGCGCCTGGAACGTTGACCAAGCCCCGTACGTCAACCCCCGCTTCTCCCTCAAGTTGGCGTTGAGCCGGCTGGAGAACTGTCCGCCCAGGATGCGGTTCATTACTGCAACGGCATAGTAGTCATCGGTATTGCGAGCGATGCCGAAGCCGCCAAGCCGGATTTCCGATTGCACGGAGCCCGGGCGATCCACGATGACCAGGTCTCCTGCCGACGGGACCACCGCAATTGTTCTCCGGATTGGCGCACCCCGTTTCTCTCCCCATCCCGCCAGCGATCCCGACACACGCTCGAGGAGGGTGGGCATCGTTATATCGCCGACGGCGATCACGATCGCGCGGTCCGGCGTGTAGTGGTTGCCCTGGAACGCATG